>NZ_BMQN01000012.1 GCF_014648135.1 Deinococcus sedimenti
TGTGACTTGATCCACCTGTTGGTGGCGTCCCAGACGAAATCGCCGGAAAGTGTCGGGTACTGAGGAGTATAGCTTGCCTCAGGAATTGACATGGCACCGGCGAGCGTCTCCATTGACCGCATATCGATCGGGAGAACGGGCGTGCCACGTGTCAGTCGGCCGCCTGCGCCGCGCCGCCTGGTCGGAGCGGGAGTTCCGCCAGTCCTTCGACCCGGACCGTGACCGCCCTGCCCTGCCGCGTGACCTGCCCACGGACGATCAGGGCGCGCGCGTCGCGCAGCAGGGCCCGGTGGGCCTCCCACAGGTCCGGGCTGATGATCGCCTGGACTCGTCCTGTGGCGTCCTCCAGCACGTAGAACGCGAAGCCCTTCGCGGTGGGCGGCCGCTGCTTCGCCACGATCACGCCTGCGGCCCAGCAGGTGGCCCCGTGCCGCAAGCTGGCCAGGGTCTCGCAGCCCAGGTCGCGCAGCCGAGCGCGGTGGGCGTCCAGCTGATGACGCCCGGTCGGGGTCGTCCCGGTGAGCCCCGTATCCAGCGCGGCCTGCAGGTCAATGGGCAACTCAGGCACGTCGGGCAGGGCCGCCTCAGGCGCGAGCAGGGCCCGCGTCCCGGGCGGGCGGGCGTGGGCGACCGTCTGGAGGACGAAGTACGCCTCCCGGCGGTTGCGCTGCCGGTCAAGCGCGTCGAACGCCCCAGCCTTCACCAGGGTGTCGAGCGCATCCCGCTTGATCTGCACGCGGTCGTAGAAGTCTTCGACGCCCTGGAATTTGCCATTCGTCAGGCGTTCCTGCACGATCTGCCGGGCCGTGTCCGCACTGATCGCCTCAACAGCTGTGAGGGGCACGCGGACCGTGTGGACGGACTCTGCGCGGTACGACACACCTGAGCGGTTCACGCACGCACCGGTCAGCCGGACGCCTCGCCGGGCCGCTTCCGAGGCGATGGTACTCGCGGGCCACATGCCGGGCGCTTCGGTCAGGAACGCTGCGAAGTACGCCGCTGGATGGTGACGGCGCATGTACGCGCTGGCGTAGCTGTGCTGGGCGAACGCGTGCGCGTGACTCTCCGCGAACCCGTACCCCCGGAACGCCGCGCACTGCTCGAACACCGCGTCCGCCTCCCAGGGAAAAGCCCCGACCGTCGCGGCTGCGCCCTCTAGGAAGCTCACGCGCAGGGCAGCCAGCTCGTCCGGGTCCTCCACCTTGCTCAGGCGACTCCGGAAGCGGTCCGCCTGCGGCCAGTCCATGCCCGCGTACTGCACGGCAATGCGCAGGATCTGCTCCTGGAACATCAGCGTCCCGTGGGTGGGGGCCAGGATGGACTGGAGAGGCTCAGGCAGGTCTGGGACAGGCTCTTCTCCCCTGGCGCGGCGCACGTACGGATGCACGGTGCCGCTCTGAATGGGTCCGGGGCGGATCAATGCGATCTGGTGCGCAAGCTGCGTCATGTCCTTCGGTTGCAGCCGGGCGGTCATCTGCACCTGCGCCGGGGACTCGATCTGGAAGAGCGCCATGGTGTCGCCGGTGCTGATCTCCCGCCAGACCCCGGGGTCATCGGGGAGCTGCCCGTACTCGACCCACTCACCGGTCAGTCTGAGGACCTCCTCCCGGGCGCGTTCCAGGGCTGCGAGCATCCGCAACCCCAGCAGGTCCAGCTTGATCAGGCCCAGGCGTTCCACGTCGTCCTTGTCGAAAGTCAGCATCCGGATGCCCCCGGAGCTGCGCGTGAGGGGGCTGTAGTGCGTGAGGGACTCACTGCTGAGCACCACGCCCCCCGAGTGCGGCGCGAGGTGCCGGGTGAATTTCGGCTCGAGGCGCTCCAGGAGCGTCAGCAGGGCGTCTTTCACAGGCGCGTCGCCCAGCACCTCAGTGAAGACCGCTTCGGCTTCCCTCGCCCGGTGCGGCCGCAGGTGCCCGTAGTCCCGTCCCAGGGCTCGAGAGAGCCGGTCGCGCAGCTCCGGTGGGAGGCCCAGCGCCCGCCCCAGGTCCTGGATGGCGCTCTTCAGGCGGTACGTGATGCGGTTGGCGACCATCGCCTCCCCGGTGCCGGTCAGGCCCCAGCGGTCCTCCACCCAGCTCAGCACCTGATCCCGCCGGGAACTGGCGATGTCGATGTCCACGTCCGGCATGGACGTCCTGCCGGTGTGCAGGAAACGCTCGAACAGCAGGCCATGCGCCAGGGGATCACTCAGGGTGATGCCCAGCGCGTAACACAGCACGCTCCCAGCGGCACTGCCTCGGCCCGCTGCAAGGATCCCATGCGCGCGGCAGTAGTCGGTGACCTCGGCGGCCGTCAGGAAGAACCCGGCCATGTCGAGTTCCGGCCCGGGCGCAGCGCCCCCTCCTGATGGATGACGCGCGGGCGCAGTTTTACGAAGCCTGCCTGCTCGTTCAGCCGCTGGTGGCGCGGCACTTTGACCCGGCGTTCTGGCGCAGCGGGTGGCCAGAGGCGCGGTCGGTCGTCACCGCGCTCGGACAGGCCCAGCCCGCGCGCCGCTGAGCACCTGAGCCCCCTGCACAGAGCGGACCATTCGCGAGCAGGAGAGGCGGCGCCTCTCGGGCGTTCACCCACGCGCCCCGTACCCTGCCGAGAGGAGGACTGGCCATGCCCCGCACCCCCACCGCCCACGCGGCCCAGCACGCCCCGTTGACGCCCGACGAGCGTCGCGGCGCCCTGTCGGCCATCGCGCAGCGCCGGGATGCGCTCCTGCGTGAACTGCGCGAGCTCAACGAGATCGAAGCGGGCCACCGGGCAGCACTCGCCGGAGCCGGTGAGGGCACTGGGCGCGCCGTGCACTGACCCCACCGCACTCGGCACCTCTTAGACTGAAGGCCACGACCGGCCCCCCCGGGCCCGCCTACTTTCACCCGAGGTGCCCCATGACCCTGCTGCAACCTGGCGAGAAACGCCGCCTATCCGACCTCACCCCAGACACCCGAGTGCGCGTGCAGGTCACCCATGACCTGAGCGGCGCGGACGTGAGCGTGTTCGGCCTGGACCGGGAGCGCCAGCTGCGCGACGACCGGTATTTTGTGTTCTTCAACAGCCTCCAGAGCCCCGCGCGGGAGGTGCAGTTGCACCTGGACGGCCCGCGCGCCACGTTCGACGTGGACCTCGGGGCGCTGCCGCCCAGCATCGAGCGGCTGGTGTTCGTGATCTCGCACGACCAGAGCCCCATGAGCCGCCTGGGGCAGCTGCGCCTGAGTCTCCAGGACCCGGCAGGCACCGAGCGGGCCGCTGTGCAGCTCACCGGCACGGCGTTCACGGCGGAACGCGCCCTGATGATCGCGGAACTGTACCGGCACAGCGGCGAGTGGCGACTCGGGAGTATCGCGCAGGGCTTCCAGGGCGGGCTGGACGCGCTGCTGACGTACTTCGGTGGGCAGATCGCTGAGGACACGCCGGCCACGCCGCCCACGCCGGTCCCTCCCCCCGCACCGACGCCGACCCCGACGCCGCCAGCACCGACACCCACGCCCACTCCTCCTGCACCTACGCCTCCCGCGCCGCCTCCCGTCCCTCCTGCGGACCTATCCCCCAGCGGGCCGGGCGGGCAGGGCGCCAGCATCGCGGATTTCCTGCGGGCCAGCGCCGAGCAGGACCGGCCCGGGGAGGTCTTCGAGCTCGAGTCCAGCAAGATGCTGGAAGTGAAGGTCAACGGCCGGGTGTGGAGCAAGCTCGGCGCGATGGTCGCGTACAAGGGGCGGCTCGACTTCCAGCGGGCCAGCACGCTGAGTGACCTGATGGGCGGCATGCGCGGCGGTGGCATGGGCGGCCTCCTGGGCGCCGCCATGCGGATGGGCAGCGGGGAGATGGGGCCCCTCGTGAGCATTCAGGGGCAGGGCGTGTGCTACCTCGCCGATCAGGGCAAGGAAGTGTCGATCATCCGCCTGCAGGGCGACACGCTGAACGTCAGCGGCAACGACCTGCTCGCGTTTGAGGACACCGTCACCCATGAGATCACGATGCAGCGCTCCGTGGCAGGCATGGTGTCGGGCGGGCTGTTCAGCGTGCGGATGAGTGGGTACGGCCTGGTGGCCATCCTGAGTCACGGCAAACCGCTGACCCTGCGGGTCACGCCGCAGGAGCCGGTCTTCACGGACCCCAACGCGACCATCGCTTGGAGTGAGCACCTACGCCCGGACCTGCGGGTCGCGCAGGACCTGCGGTCCATGTTCGGGCGGGGCGGCGGCGAGACCCTGCAGATGGCCTTCCAGGGCAGCGGCTTCGTGATCGTGCAGCCCTACGAGGAGTCCCCGGCCATGAGCAACCTGCCCACCCACTGAGGCGAGGAGGGAGAACGGGGCCCGCCGCCCACAGGCACTCAGAAGTGCGCGTCAGCGGACGGTGTCCAGTTCCCGCTCCTGTTCCAGGTACGACTGAACCACAGTGCCCTGGTGGTCCAGTTGAAGGATCAGGGTCTGCGGTTTCTGCTGTTCGCGCAGGATGCCAGCGCGCATCGTCTGGAACTGACCGAGTTGGGCCTGCAGCTGGGTCAGCATGTGCTGGTGCGTGGTCAAGGTGGGCACCCAGCCGTCCGGCTGATCTTTGAACGCGGCCCGCTGCTGGTCCTGTTTGTTCCGGCGGCCCTGCATCAGGCGGCCGAACAGGCCGGCCACCACGCCACGCACCGAGAACTCTGTCTCGCTGCCCGGCGCGTTCCGGGCGCTGGCCTGCGCGTCGTAGTGCGTGAGCGCCTGCGCAAACACGGCCGTGGCGCGCTCGAGGGTCTGCAGGGACCGCCGCAGGTCCTCCTCGTGCAGTGAAACCCGGTCCGGCGCCCACCCCAGCTGCACGCCGACCTCCAACGCCCGGATGTTGGTCGCCGCGGCGAACAGCGCGGTGTTCATGTGCCGCGTGTGCTTCTTCAGGCTGCGTCTGGCCTCCTCCAGTTTGAAGGTCCCGCTGTCCCTCAGGGCGTCTTCCAGATTGGCCATAGGCAGTTCATGCTGCGCGACCTGACTTTCGGACTCATGGATCAACTCCAGCACGCTGGCCAGCGCGGCTGTCCGCTCCTCGGCATCCAGGGGCCGCTGCTGCAGGAGCTTCGCATTCCGCTGCACGCTTTTCAGGCGGGCGAGCAGGCGGCCCATGGCCTGGCCGTCCAGGAATTCCTGCAGACCGTCGAGTTTCCGGTCGATGGATTTCAGTTCCTGATTGATGGCGTGCAGGTAGTACTGCGCGGTCACGAACGCGGCCACCTGAAACGCGACGGTGGCGACGGCCGTGACGCGCATCAGCTGATCCGGGCGGAAATGCCCGGCGCCCATGATGCGGCCGGTCTGCGCGTTTCGCACGAAGCCGGTCAGGCCACCGTCGACGTTCATCATCTGCGCGCCGCCGCGAATGGCTTTCTGCATCTCGGGATTCAGCACCAGGCGGTAGGTGCTGGCGCTGAGCAGGGACGGCAGGGTCGCTCCTGCCATCCGGACAGCGCCCTGCAGGGCGTGGCCCAACTGAACCTTCTGATCGTCAGACAGGGTGACCGGGGCCGCGTCCCTGAAATCGAGCGGTTGCGCTTCCCGGAGGCTGAGGAGCGCCGCGCCGCTGGCGTCCTGCACCTCCCATTCCGTGAACGCGTCCCGCTGACGCATGGCCAGGCGCTGACCCGACCACGCGGTGATCTGCTCGGGGGTGGCGGCAACCGCTGTGAGCAGGTCATCCCATCCGCCCTGGTGGCCCTGACCAACAGCCGCGACCCGCCAGCCGGTGGTCGTGGCGTATAGTTCCAGCAGCACCACGGCTTTTTCGTGCGTGAGCAGCGGCAGCGGCTCGAAGACATGCCCGCCCAGCTGGACGGTCAGAGCCTGGGCCTGGGCAACTGGACGCTCGTCGTGACCGGCCACCAGCACCACGCGCTTGACCTCTTCAGGGAGATCAGTGAGGTGGACAGCGAAGCGCGCCTTTCCCTCTGCGTACGCGCCGGTCACCGCGCCGCCCAGCAGGTCCGGTGTGGCCGGGGACGCCACGCCTGACGGCCGCAGGTGACGCTGCTCATCCAGGGCCAGAACGGCGACGTGCAGGTCAGGCATCCCGTACGCCACGGTCACCTCGACGTGGGTGATGACACCCAGGTCCCGCAGGGCCCGTCGCTCGCCGGGCAGGAGGGTCAGCGTCACGACGCCGCCTCACAGGACATCGGCAGGTGAAATGTCGTGGCCGGCGCGGGGCAACTGGACATCATGCCGGTAGCCTACACATGCGCGGGTCACGGAACCATGACGGCCAGCGGCGACCCCTGACACGCCGCCACCCAGGTGCAGCGGACACTGCAAGGAGCATGCCGACGCACGACCAACGGCCTTCACCCCTGGCCGGGGTCAGAGGGACCCCATGAACCACGCTCTGCTCGCCTAAATTCATCAGCATCTGTCCGCCTAGTGGATGACCACAGGCTTGGCTTGATCTAAGCTGAGGGATGGGGCGACAGAAACAGTGTGTGGTGGCGTTGACGGCACACGAGCGGCAGGAACTGACGGATATGACCCGCAAAGGCGTCCACAGTGCGCGGGTCATCACCCGCGCACGGCTGTTGCTACTCAGTGACCAGGGACTGAAGGATCGGGACGTCGCCGAGCGCGTGGGTGTCAGCACCGTGACCGTAGCGTCCATCCGACGTAAGTTCGTACAGGGCGGCCTGAAGGCCGCCCTGTACGAAAGAGCCCGGCCGAAACAGCCGCCCAAACTTGATGCGCACGGGACGGCCATCCTCATTGCCGAAGTGTGCTCCGCGCCCGTCGGGCGCGAAACCTGGACGATGCGGTTGCTGGCTGATCGCCTGGTGACGCTGGGGGTCGTGGACCGCATCAGTGATGAAACTGTCCGGCGTACGCTGAAAAAAACGTCCTCAAGCCGTGGCAGGTCGAGAGGTGGTGTGTCGCCCAGGTAGGCGCAGACTTCGTGTGGCGCATGGAAGCCGTACTGGACACTTATGCGCTGCCCTACGATGCCCGTCGGCCCGTAATCTGCTTCGACGAGAAGTCCTACCAGTTGCTTGATCATGTGCGCGATCCGCTGCCACCCGTGCCGGGTATCCCGGCACGGGTTGATCATGAATACAAACGCTGTGGCACGGTGAATTTCTTCGTGGCCTTCGAACCGCTGATGGGTCAGCGCACCGTGACAGTCACGGAGCGGCGAGGGAACGCCGAGTTCGCGGCGCAGCTCCAGGCGCTGGACGTGCGGTACGCGGCAGCAGACACGATCGTGCTGGTGCTGGATCAGCTGTCGACGCAGAGTCCGGCCGCGCTGTATCAGTACCTCCCGGCAGAGGAGGCGCGTCGGCTGAGCCGACGCTTCGAGTGGGTGTACACGCCCAAACATGCGTCGTGGCTCAACATGGCGGAACTGGAGTGGGCAGTCCTGCAACGACAGTGTCTGGGGCAGCGCTTGGCCAGTGTGGACGCAGTCGAAGCGGAATTGCTGGCGTGGGAAACCGACCGCAATGCGCGGTCGGTGCGGGCGAATGGGCAGTTCCCGATATCGGCGGCACGGGATAAGCTCAAACGCCACTACCACATCAATGAATAGCTATCCTCATGCCTGTGGTCATCCACTAGACTTTGTTGGCGGATTCGAAAACTGCTGTTCGGCGGGGCAGCTCATCGGGACTCGGCCACTAGAAATGCGGAGTCTGGGAGCCCTCATCTGCATTCGTCAACAACGTCTGGTTCCAGCCAACTACCCGGAATGCCGACAACGCCCTGAATCAGGACGGAATCAGTCGGGAAAACCGCGAATAGGCCGTCCAGAACACTATTCATCTTCACGAAGCACAATCCATGGCTGGCGAAGTTTACCCGCTCCATGCAGTGAGGCGACACGGATTTGACCGCCGAACCGAACCATCGGTCCTGTTCCGTGGCTGGACCGCACGTGGCGAGGCGTCCGGCCCCATCGCTACTCAGGCCGACGGGACAAGACAGTCACGATGTCGGCAGGAACGGAACATCGCTCTGACGCATCGTCTGCACCAGGAGCTGTGCAGCGGTCGAGGGTCATTCATAGGCCTCCCTGATGCCTGCGCCGCGCCCGATGCTCCCTTGCCTCCCGGTTGCGTCGCCCCACGCCCTTCCCGCAGGGGCGTCCCCTGCAGGTATCCAGCGGCGGTGCGTCAAAAAAGCAAAACAAATGAACGGGACGCCGACATAATGAATCCCAGGGCCGCCCTGCGCGGCCCACCGAGGAGGCACCACACATGGGATTTCTCAACAAACTCAAGCAACTGGCGCAGGACGGCAGCGCCGCCGCGCAGCAGAACATCGCCCGCTTCCAGAACGCGGCGTTCGCGGACGCCACCATGGCCGCCTGCGCCCTGATCAGTGCCGCGGACGGCTCGGTCAGCCCCGAGGAGCGCCGCAAGACCGCCGGATTCATCATGTCCAGCGACAAGCTCAAGGCGTTCGACACGAACAAGCTCCGCACCCGCTACGACGAGTACTGCGGCAAGCTGGACACTGATTTCGACTTCGGCAAGATCGAACTGATGCAGGTCGTCGGGAAGATCAAGAAGCCCGAGGAGGCCCGCGCCGTCATTCAGCTCGCTGTCCTGATCGGCAACGCCGATGGGAACTTCGACCAGCATGAGCAGAAGGTCGTCCGCGAGTTGGTCTTCGCCCTGAAACTCGACCCGAACGAATTCGGGCTGTAAGCTCAGGGGCACGCCCCTCCTATTTTCGCTCTCTCAACTAAGGAGTACCACCATGGCTGTTTCCCTCTCCAAAGGCGGCAACGTCTCCCTCAGCAAAGAAGCCCCTGGTCTCACCGCCGTCAAGATCGGCCTGGGCTGGGATCCCCGCGTGACCGACGGCACCGAGTTCGACCTGGACGGCAGCGTCTTCCTGCTGAACGATGCCGGCAAGGTCCGCAGCGACGCGGACTTCGTCTTCTACAACAACAAGACCTCCGCCGACGGCAGCGTCACGCACGCTGGCGACAACCGCTCCGGCCAGGGGGACGGCGACGATGAAACGGTCGACGTGAACCTCACGGGCGTCCCGGCCGACGTGCAGCGCGTCGCATTCGGCGTGACCATCCACGATGCCGACGCCCGCAAGCAGAGCTTCGGTCAGGTCAGCAACGCCTTCATTCGCGTGCTCAACGCCGCCGACGGCAAGGAAATTGCCCGCTACGACCTGAGTGAGGACTACTCCACCGAAACCGCCATGATTTTCGGTGAACTGTACCGCCACGGCGGCGACTGGAAGTTCAAGGCCATCGGCCAGGGCTACGCCGGCGGCCTCGCGGCCCTCGCCGGGAACTTCGGCGTCAACGTCTGATCCCATCTCCCCTGTTTCAGGCGGGCGCTGCGTTCCTCACTGGATGCGGCGCCCGTCTCCACACCGAGGTCTGCCGCTGATGCCAACGTCCAAAAGAGGGTTCGGTTGAAACTCCAGGCTGGGCAGCGCCTGCCACTGGGCGAACTGGGTCCCGCCCCCCTCCGCATTCACCTGAGCCGCGCCGACCTGCTCATCGCTGTCCGCTGCGGCGGCCAGGTCGAAGAACTGCTTTCCATGCAGTCCCCCCATGGGTCTGGCGTGACCGTCAGCACGGCCAGTCAGGCGGAGTTCCAGCCTTCCGCCCTGCCGGACGTGGTGGATGACGTACTGTTGCTGGCCTGGTCAACTGCAGCGCTGAGTGGCCCGGCACGCATCGGCGCGGCTGACTATGATCTCGCCGACGTGGGCGACGGCGTGGTCTGCGGCGTGTTCGGACGCTTCTACCGCCACCAGGGCCAGTGGAAGTACGCCGCGATGAATGCCGGGTTCCGTGACCTGCCGGGCCTCGCCCAGCATCTCCGGGTCCCCTCCGAGCAGCTGGTACCTGCCGCAGTTCCCTCCCCACGTCCCACATCCGCCACGTCCCCGGTACCGCCCGCACCTTCCGGCGGACTCATGGGCAAGGTACTGGACATGTTGCGCGGCGCGGCGCCCAGCACCTCCGCGCCGACGCCTGCCTCGACTCCGGCTCCAGTAGGCCCCGCCACAACGGCTGGCATCCACAGCACCCTGAGCCTGCGCAAGGAGGCGGTGCGGCTCACCCTGGAGAAAAAAGGCGCAGCGGGAATCCAGGCGCGCGTGATGCTCGTGATGGACGCCAGTGGCTCCATGATGGGTCTGTACCAGCAGGGCAAGGTGCAGGCCGCGCTGGAGCGGCTGGTGCCGGTCGCCATGCAACTCGACGACAACGGGGAGATGGAATTTTTCTACTACGCCTCCCGCTTCTCCAAACAACCGCACCTGACCGCGCAGAACGTCATGGGGCGCATCGGGCGGCGGTATCACAATGCGGACGGGGTCGGGAATAACGAGCCCCCCGTCATGGAAGCGGTCCTGAAAGAACACCGAGCGGAACGCACATCCCTGCCGACGCTGGTGCTGTTCATCACGGACGGCGGCATTGACGGGCACACCAGTCGGAAGATCGAGCAGATCATCAAGGGCAGCGCAGGTGACGCCCTGTTCTGGCAGTTCGTGGGTCTCGGAAACGCCAACTACGGCATCCTGGAGCGTTTCGACACGCTCTCGGGCCGCGCGATCGACAATTCTGGCTTCTTCGCCGTGGATGACCTGGACCGCATCTCGGACGCGCAGCTGTACGACCGGATCCTGAGTGAATTCCCCGACTGGGTCCGCAAGGCGAAAGCCGCGAGGATCCTCCCGTGATCCGCCTCTTCTCCCTGGAGCGTTCATGAGTCAACTCACGCAAGGGCAGCGCCTGCCGCTGGCCCAGCTTGGCCTCAGCCACCAGTTCACCGTGCAGGTCACGTGCGACCTCGCGGACGCCGACTTCACTCTGTTCGGCCTGCAGGGAGGAACCCTCAAGGACGACCGCTGGATGGTGTTCTTCAACCAGACGGCCTCTCCGGACGGCGCGCTCGTGCAGGACGATGCCCAGCGCTTCCGACTGGATCTCGATCGACTGGCGACGAACGTCGACGAGGTGTACCTGACCGCCACGCATGACACCCGGCCGATCAGCGCCGCGACGCGCCTGGACGTGGCGATCGGAACGCACGTGTTCAACGCCCGAACAGCGCTGAAAGACGAGATGGCCGTCATGCTGGTCCGCTTCTACCGTAAGGATGGCGCGTGGCGCCTGGGCACGGTCGCGCAGGGGTTCAATGGCGGCCTGGCCGCGCTGGTGCAGCACTTCGGTGGTGAGGTGGCCGACGACGCGGCACCGACTCCTGCGGCGCCCAGGCCAGCGGCACCGGTCAGCCTGGTCAAGGAGCGGCAGAAGGTGCTGCTCGCCAAGGCGGAAAAGGAGCAGCCGCAGCTGGTGTCGCTGATGAAGGCCGCCTCCGTCAGCCTTGCCAAGCGTGGCCTGGACGAGGCGCGCTATCAGGTCAAACTGGTGCTCGACATCAGCGCGAGCATGTCGAACGAGTACCGCAGCGGCAGCGTGCAGGACCTCGCCAACCGCGCCCTCGCGCTCGCCACGCAGCTCGATGACGACGGCGAGGTCGAGGTGTACCTCTTCGGGATCCGCGCGCACCGCAAGGGCACCCTGAGCCTCAGCAACGCCTGTGATTTCGTCGAACGGATGCGCGTGGACCTTGAAGGCGGCACACATTACGGCCCCGTCATGAAACTGGTCCGCGAGGATGTGCAGCGCAGCGGCAAACGCATCCCAACGCTGGTGCTGTTCATCACCGACGGCGGCACCAGTAACCCCAGCAGCGTCATCAGCCTGATGCGCGAGATGTCCCGTGAAGCGATCTTCTGGAAGTTCATGGGAATCGAAGAAGGCCGCGTGAACTTCGACTTCCTAGAGACACTCGATGACCTCACCGGGCGCGCCGTGGACAATGCGGACTTCTTCAAGGTCAAAGCGCCGATCCGTCTGCCGGACGAGGAGCTGTTTGACCTGCTCGTCAACGAACTCGACAGCTGGCAACGCAGCGCGAAGCGGGCCGGCATCCTGTAAGACACCCACGCTGACCCGGTGGTCAGTCAAATCCCCACAGGGACGCGCATTTTAGGCAACGCGCGTCCCGAAATCCGTTTAATATGCTCACAGTCCCTACGATCCGCAGGAGGGTCCATGATTCCCATTCACCAGCGGGCCGGCTGAATGCAGGCCTTTCAGACCGGGCAGAAATCGCCGCTCAGCCACCTGACCACCTCGAATCTTCTCACGATCTCCGCGCGCGTCACCGGTCCTGCCGCTGAGTACGATTTAAGCCTGTTCGGCCTCGACGCCGGCGGTCAACTCAGCGACGACCGCTACCTCGTGTTCTTCAACCAGCCCGCCACGCCCGAGCGGGCCGTGCAGATGAGTAGCGGCGCGCGCGGCGAGAAGATCTTCACGATTGACCTGCAGCGCCTCCCGCAGACCATTCGGCGATTGAGTCTCACCGCGACCGTAGATGACGGCACCTTCGGGCAGATTGACCACGCGGAGATTACCCTCTCCGCCGATGGCCGACCCGTGGCGTCCTACCGCGTGACCGGCCGGGACTTCCAGCAGGAGCGCGCCGTGATGCTGTTCGACGTGTACTTCAAGGACCTCTGGCGCGTCGGCGCGGTCGGGCAGGGGTTCAACGGTGGCCTTGCGGCGCTCGTCCGTCACTACGGCGGCGAAGTTGCTGACCGGCCCGGTCCGACCCCACCTAGCCCCGCGCCGAACGCCGCGCCCGCACCGCCCCGGCCCACGCCCACGTCCTCACCAGCCCCCGCGACGCCCCCTGCCCCTCCTGCCCCACCGATCAACCTCAAGAAGATCACGCTGGACAAGAAGGGGGAAAGCACCCGCATCTCCCTGAAGAAACCCGGGCACGCCGAACCGATCCGCGTGAACCTCAACTGGGACCGCGGTGGGAAACGCAGCGGGATGTTCAGCCGTATCACGGCCGCCGCCGACCTGGATCTGGGATGCATGTTCGTCCTGAACGACGGACAACGCGGCGTCATTCAGGCGCTCGGGAACAGCTTCGGTTCCGAGCGGCTCCTGCCGCACATTCTGCTCGACAAGGACGACCGGACCGGGGCGGCGCTTGACGGAGAGAACCTCACCATCTTCCGTCCTGATCTGATCCACACCGTGCTGGTGTTCACGTGCATCTATGAGGGCACCAACGATTTCACCCAGGTGGGTGCCCGGCTCTCGCTCAAGGACCCGCAGGGCAACGAGATCGCCGTCCACCTGAGCAACCCGGACATTCAGCGCACCTTCTGCGGGATCGCCCTGATCGAGAACATTGGCGGGGAAATCAAGGTCACCAAAGAAGAACGGTATTTCCTGGGCGCGCAGCAGTGCGATGAGCACTACGGCTTCGGGTTCCGCTGGGTGGCGGGGAGTAAGTAACGCCTCGCAGCCCATTCATCCGCACCATTCATCCCCACAGGAGCGTCACCATGGCACTGAGTTTGCAGAAAGGTCAACAGATCAGCCTGGCCAAGACCAGCGGCACCACCCTCACCACCGTGCGCCTCGGCGTCGGCTGGGAGGGCATCAAGAAAAAAGGCATCCTGGGCTTCGGCGCTGGGCGGGAAGCTGTCGATCTTGACGCGAACGCCCTGATGTTCGATGCGCAGGGGACGCTGGTCGACCAAGTGTGGTTCCGCCAGTTGCAGAGCAAGGACGGCTCGGTCCGTCACAGTGGCGACAACCGCACCGGCGACGGGGACGGGGACGACGAGACGATCACCATCGACCTGACCCGTCTCTCCTCCGCTGTGCAGACCGTGATCCTGAGCGTGAACAACTACAGCGGTCAGAGCTTCAACCGCATCGAAACGGCGTATTGCCGCCTGATCAATCAGCAGGGTGAGAAGGAACTCGCCCGCTATGAACTGGCCGGGCAGGGCAATCACAACGGCCTGATTATTGCCAGCTTGAGGCGCGAGGGCAGCGACTGGACCTTCAAGGCGATCGGTGCTGCTGCGTCCGGCCGCACGTACCACGACAACCTGCCCGACATCCGCGCTCACCTGTGAGACCCTGGAACCCCCTACCCTGGGGCGTCCGTCTCTGAATCCATACTCCCCACCCGTTTCATTCCCCGTCCCTGGAGGACCCCATGGCCCTGTCCCTGTCCAAAGGCAGCAATATCTCCCTGAGCAAAGAAGCTCCCAATCTCACCCGCATCCTCGTGGGTCTCGGCTGGGACCCCCGCGTCAGTGACGGTCAGCAGTTCGACCTGGACGCCAGCGCGTTCCTGCTGACCGCCTCGGGCCGCGTGCGCGGTGACCATGACTTTATCTTCTACAACCAGCTGCGCAGCCAGGACGGCAGCGTTGAGCACACCGGCGACAACCGCACCGGTCAGGGTGACGGGGACGACGAGAGCATCAAGATCGACCTGAGCCGCGTCCCGGCCGACATCGCCAAGATCGTCGTGGGCGTGACCATCGACGAGGCCGACGCCCGCCGTCAGAACTTCGGTCAGGTGGGCGGCGCCTTCATCCGCATTGTGGACGACGCGACGGGCCGCGAGATCACCCGCTACGACCTCGGCGAGGACTTCAGCACGGAAACCGCCGTGGTGTTCGGTGAAGTGTACCGCTACGGTAACGAGTGGAAGTTCCGCGCGGTCGGGCAGGGCTTTGCCGGTGGCCTGGCGCCGATGGCCCGCGGCTACGGCGTGAACGTTTAAACTTCAAGTCTTCCGCGCGCCTCTCCACCGGAACACTGGGTATCCGGCGTGGGAGGCCCCTCTCCTGTCTCACCCTGGTAAGGACGTCATGATCAAACGAGAATTCGGTTTCGCCTTCATCATCACCGCACTGTCCCTCGTGCTGGCCTTCTGGTACGGCCTGCGCGTGGGCGGAATCAGTACCGCTCTGAATTACCTGTTCATCGCCATCGTGCTCGGCGTGATGGAGGTCTCCCTGAGCTTCGACAATGCCGTCGTGAACGCCTCGGTCCTGAAGAACATGACCAAGAAGTGGCAGCAGCGCTTCCTGGTCTGGGGCATCCTCATCGCCGTGGTCGGCATGCGCCTGATCTTCCCCATCCTGATCGTGGCCGTCACATCCGGCCTGGGTTTCGGTGAGGTGGCCAACCTCGCCCTGAACGACTCCAACCGGTACGCTGAGTACCTTGAGCAGGCAGAGATCGCCATCAGCGCATTCGGCGGCGTATTCCTCCTGCTGGTCGCCCTGAACTACCTGATGGATCCAGAGAAGGACCTGCACTGGCTGGGCGGTTTCGAGCGTCGTCTCGCCGGCATCGGCAAACTCGACACGATTCAGGTCGTGGTGACTGTCACGGCGCTGCTGCTGATCACCAAGTTCATGGTACCGGTCGCCGAGCAGGTCACGGCTCTGACGGCCGGGCTGGTCGGTCTGGTGCTGTACCTGATCATGAACGCCATCGGGAACCTGTTCGATCCGGACGACATGGCGGCCAAAGCGGGCGCCGCAGGCTTTTCTGCGTTCATGTACCTCGAAATCCTGGACGCCAGCTTCTCCCTGGACGGCGTGATCGGCGCGTTCGCCATCACCAACGTCGTCGTGATCATCGCGGCAGGCCTAGCGATCGGCGCTGTGTTCGTGCGGTCGCTGACGCTGTTCCTCGTGCATAAGGGGACGCTGGCTGAGTACCGCTACCTGGAGCACGGCGCGCATTACGGCATTCTGGCGCTGGCGATCATCATGCTGCTGCACATGAATCCCGCCATTCACATTCCTGAAGTGGTCACTGGCCTGATCGGCGTGGGCTTCATCGTCTTCTCGATCATCTCCTCTCTCCGCGCGAACAAGAAGGACGCCCTGGGTGGCGGAACTGCGTAACCAGTCAGCGTAACGCGCTGCTATGCTGCCTCCAGAATGCCCACAGGGCCGTCTGGAGGCAGCTTTCATGACACGGTTCTTTCATCACGAGCACGCATGACGCTCCTCGCGTGGCTTCCATCCACAGTACTCACCTGGATCGCAGTGGACGCCGTGACCCACCTGGTCGGACACCTTTCCATGGGCGTCCTGGTCGGCTTGGCCCTCCTAGGGCTCGTGACTGGCTGGACCACCCGGCCGTGGCAGCCACCTCTGCCTCGCCGGCAGGTACGGGCCTGCGGCATCAGTTTCGGCCTGCTGTGCGCGCACGCTGCACTTGAAGACGTCCCAAGGAGCGCAGTCGCACACGCGGTTGAATGGTGGCTACTGAGCGCATTGATCGCGTTGTGGCTGCCCCGCCCCCCGGACCACCTGCGCCGACGCCGTCTGGACTCCACTCAACAGTCCGCGCGGGGACACAATCGCGCGATTCCACTTCACCACTCTTCCCTGGAGACGTCCAGATGAACCACAGTCCTCCCCCTGACCAGCCCGCCCGCACGCGCGCACTCAAGCTCCTTCAACTCGCCCGCCGCGGCGTCGGCGGTGAGCGCACCAACGCCACGCGGTTACTGCTCACGCACCTGCAGGCGAACGACATGACCCTGTTCGATATCGACCCGGGGCTGCCCGTCACGCAGGACCTGTCGGTGCTCGACTCGCTGCGTGAAGCGCAGCTGGAACTGGCCAAACTCGGCACGGACCGTCAGGACGAAGCCTTGGAGCGCCTGGTAGACGACCCGACGCTCACGCCGGCGGAAATCGAGCGGGTGCTGGGCGTGATGGACTTGCAGATCCTCGCGCGGCACCGCAGTGAGGCCTGGGCGCATCTGGACGGCGTAGACTCAGGTCGGTATGCCGCCCTGGTTGACCGACTGAATCCCAAAGCGCTCTCGGCCTTTGGGGGCAGCGTGGCGCAGCGTGTACACATGGCCCTGCGCGAGGCGTACTGGCGCGCGGCGTACCCCCTACGGACCCTAAGGGTGCAGGGCGAGGTGGATCAGGCCCTGGTGGCGGGACTGCTGACAGGTCTGGGCGGCATCGGCATCCGGGTACTGGCGGACGGGGTCGAAGCGCACCTCGACGGCGATCAGCTGGCCCGCGCCCGGTCGATGATGGTGCAGGACCTGCCCGCGCTGCGCCGCACGGCGACCGACGCGCTGCGCGCCCTGGGTGAACAGCACGCCCGTGCGCAGCGGGGCTGACGCAGCCCCGCTGACATAAAGTCGCAGCGTCACTTGAACTCGATGACCCCTTTGTTCATCTCGAGTTTCCCGCTGGCGTGCAGGATCGGGCTGCGTTCTGTGCCGAAACTGGAGTACCGCTCGAGGTGACTGATCTTTGCCTGCGCGCCCGTCAGATCAATCGCAGACAGGGCCACCCAGAACGAGAAGTGGTTGCGGCCGAGCACGGGCGCACGCACCTCCTGTCCCAAGTCATCGGTGAAGATGGTTGTGGGCTTGTAGCTGGCAAACGATCCCGCACCGTTTGAGACAGCGCTGTACGCCGCGAAGAGGACGTGCGCAAGTTCATCCGGGCGGTGAATGACCGCCGTTTCCTTCCCAGCCCTCCGGCTGTCCCCGGACAGGGTGATGTAGGGCGGTGTGGCCGCCGCGCCTTTGTCCTTGTAGTAGACCTTGCCGGTCGAGCCGTTCTTCAGAACGTAGAAGGCGTACAGGTCCAGGTCACCACTGCCGGCCCAGCTGAGGGTGATCGTGATCTTCTTGCCCTTCTGGATGTTCACGCTGGTGTTCTTCTTGAGACTGACTTGGCCGGTGGGGGCGGCAGGGGCAGGCGGACGGGCGCCGCTGGAGGCTGGAGTCGCGCTGTCCAGCCCGAGTGAGCTCCACTTCTTCCACCACGCCGCGAACTCGCTGAGCATACGCGTGTACAGCTGCTCGTCGCTGATCCGGTCAATGTCGTCGACCGCGAAGAAGCCGGAGTTGTCGATTGCGCGGCCCTGCAGGGTGTCGAGTTTGGCCAGCACCCCGTAGTTCGCGTTGCCCAGTCCGACGAACTGCCAGAACAGAGCGTCCCGGGCCGAGTCCTTGATGATCGTCTCGATCTGCCGGCTGGTCCCCCCACTGATGCCTCCGTCGGTGATGAACAGCACCAGGGTCGGCATGATTGGCGCTCCTTCGGCGCGGTCCTCCGCAGCGGCGGCGCGGTGGATACTCAGGACGTCCTGCATCACGGGCGGCTCGTTGTTGCCGTACCCGATTTTCCTGACGGCCGGGACGACGCCGGTGATCTGCGGCATCTGCGTCCCGGCCACGCCCAGCACGCTATCCTCATCCAGGTCGCCCATGCGGGCAAACCGGTCGGCGTAATACCAGAATTCCATGGCGTTGTTGTCGTCCAGTCGAGCCGCTACAGGGATGAGGCGCTCGAGGGTCTCCTGCACGGTGCCGCGGCTGTACAGGCTGCCCATACTGCCAGAGGCGTCCATGACGACCATCACGCGCGCCTTGAGACCACTGATGCCCGCCTTGGTCAGCACCACGCCCACCTGCTGTTTGCGCAGTTCCACTTTCGTGGTCGGCTCGGGCGCGGCCGGGGCTGCAGGGATCGGTGGTGGCGGATCCACTGGCGCAGGCGCCGCCGGCACCTCATCGGCCACTTCCCCGCCGAAGGAACGCACCAGAGCGTCCATCCCGCCGTTGAAGCCCTGCTCGACTGCCGTGACACGCCACGCCCCCTGGTGCCGGTAGACCTCGACGAGCATCACGGCCAGTTCGTCACCGCCGGGGCTGAGGTCGAAGTTCAGCGCGTCGCCCGACGAGGGCGTCACCGTCACCTGACCACGGCGCAGGCGCCCGATCGGTTGCGAGTCACTGGTCGCGCACAACACCAGACGCGAGATCCACGGGGGCAGCTGATCGAGGCTGAGGGTGAACTGCACGCCCGCCCCGGCGGCGGTCATGCGGATTTCACCGTTGGGCGAGGTAGGCTGGTTGAAGAACGTCAGGTAGGCGTCGTCTCTGATGGTTCGGGCGTCGTCGAGCGCGAACAGGCTGAGGTCGACGTCCGGATGGTCCAGTTCCGCGTGAAGTGTGAGGATCAACCCGGTGTGTTGAGGTCCGAGGGGAAGTCGCTGACCTTTGAGCAGTGGTGGCATGTGGTGTCCTTGTTGCCGGCTGCGGAACGCTGGGCAGCAACCGGGCTGCGTGATTCAGATTGCGCCCAGCGCAGGCAGGTAGTGAAGGGCGTCTCCAGCACTGGGCGGCAGGAGTCCGTACAGGGTGGCCCTCTCGGCGGTATCGTGCGCCCAGCGGCGGTGCGTGGCAGGTTCACACATGCGCCCGTTCATCTGGAAGACGGCCGGGGCGTCTGGCTTCAGGATCGCCTGGGCCTCCTCCAGATCCCGGACGGGCACACGGTACCCTTGCCGCACGGTCGCGAGTTGCACGGGGTGGATGATGGTCTTACCGGACAGGCCGTACTCCAGATCCTGTTGCACTTCGCGCGCAAGGGTAATGAGATCACTGAACACCTCGTACACCGGGGAGGACAGCTGAAACCCGTATGGCCGGAAGACGCCGACGAGCATGCTCACGATCCGCTCCAGCGGCCCCTCGTACACGGTGCGCCCTGGCGCGCGGCGCACACCCAGGACGTTCATCAGGTCATTTCCACCGATCCGCAGGGCCTCCACGTACCCCTGCCAGCTCTCTTGGAAGATCAGGTCGCGCAGCACCATCATGCGGTGCTCACTCAGTGCTTCGCGGGTTTCCAGGGTCAGTTGTGCGACATGCGTGGCGGGCAGGACGTCCATATACGCCCGGAGATTCCCATCGTGGATTTTCGGCAGGATGAAGCCGTGAACGCGCGACAGGTCATGCCGGGCCAGTTCGGTCAGCACGTCCGGGGAGCGGACGCGCAGGTACACGCGACTGGTGAACGATTCCGCGTAATCCAGGTGCCGCAGAATGTTCTGCATAGCCTCGCTGAGTTCCTCGTCCCGGATGGCGTCTTCGGTGCACCAGACGTGATTGGTCAGGCCAGGGAACTTGCCGGCCGCGATCGCGCCGAGGTCCGGGTGGGTGGCGGGGGTGTAGAGGGTAATGCCGAGGTGAGCCATGGGCCGTCCTTATTGGATGAGCGCGCAGGCCTGGTAGGGCAGATCGGCGTGCACGTGAACAGGAATCTGGTGGGCGAGCGCGTGTTGTTCCAGGTGACGCGTGTCGAGGTACCCGGCCTGCCGCAGCAGCAGGGCGTGGGGAGCGCGGCGCAGCAGAACCCGGCAGGCCTCCCCGACGCTGGGTTTGACGCGGTGCGGGTCGGTCACACCGTACTGAGCAGCGAGGGCGTACGTGGCGACGAAGGGCGCGTCGGGTCGCGGACCGGGTGGGACAGGCTGCGGGGTGGCCTGATTGACCGCGTCCAGGTACACCTGCGTCCGGTCGTGCGTCCCGAGATTCAGTTCCACCTGCGCGGCGTGCCGCCCTGGTCCACTGAGGAACGTGCGGGAGAGCAGGCCGCAGACGGTGGCGTTCAGTAGCGCGTGGGGGATCAGGACGTCCTGATAGGTGCCTGCGTACGTGCTGATCCCGGCGGGATCGCTCAGGACGGCCAGCCGCGCTTGCGGCACGCTGCGCTCCAGGGCGCCGCGGATGCTGCCTTTGCCCGTCCAGCCGTCCACGAAGATGACCTCCCGCTCCGGGTGGAGCGCCAGGACTTCCTGGTAGGCGACGAGGTCCAGCCCCTCGGCACGCATGATGCTGAGGCTGTGATGCGGCCAGTCCAGGCCACGCCGGGCGGCCGCGCGGCGGATCAGCGCACCCGCCGGGGTGCCGCCCCGCGCCAGGGAGATCAGGACGGGCCGGACGTGGTGCGCGGCGATCTGCGCGGTGACCTGCTCAACCAGACCCGCTGTGCGGGCGGCGAGTCGAGGCAGCACCGCATCGAACACGCCGCCCCAGACCGGCTCGGCTTCAGGCGT
This sequence comes from Deinococcus sedimenti, assembly GCF_014648135.1. Taxonomy (NCBI): domain Bacteria; kingdom Thermotogati; phylum Deinococcota; class Deinococci; order Deinococcales; family Deinococcaceae; genus Deinococcus; species Deinococcus sedimenti. Next base: position 20,719 of record NZ_BMQN01000012.1, read on the forward strand.
GAGCAGCGTGGCGTACGACGTGCCCTCCCGCAGGAGCCGCTCCTTTTCGGCCACGCTGACCCACTGCGGTGTCCCTTCGTTGAGGTGGAACGTCACGTCGCCGGGTGGAAAGCTGTGGTTCACAGGTGAGCTCCGTCAGGATCGAGGGCGTGGTCAATCTGCCGTCCGGCGGGAGTCAACCAGAAGTGACAGGCACGCATGAAGGGCAGGTCGGACAGGCTGTCTCCCAGGCCCAGTGTGAGCAGCTGGGCGGGGTAGCGGGCGCGCACGAAGGCCACGGCGGCCGCTTTAGTGACCTGCGCGTGCAGAAGACTGATGTGGGATGCGTTGGCGATCACGTTCAGTCCCGCACCCTGCAAGGTGCGGGCGGCGTGGTACGCCGCGGTCAGGCTACCGCGCGCCGGGTGTTTCAGCACGTGCATGTAAGGCGCGCCCAGCACGGTGTGGGTGCTGAGGGTGCAGCCGTGCAGCGCAGCGAGTTGCTGAGCGGCAGGCTGGACGCTGTCGACGATCCCATCGGCCAGCAGCGCCCGGACGCGTTCCGCCCACTCCTCGTTCACGGCGCCACCCGGATCCAGGAGGGTCGCGCCATGATCGCAGATGATTTCCGCGCGGAAGGGCAGCCGTACCCGGGCCATGGCGGCCGGTGTGCGGCCCGTGACGGGAATCAGGAGGCCTCCCGCTTGGTCAAGTGCGTCAATGAGCTGACGTTGCGCGCTGGTTGTGAAACTCTGCCGCTCGGGCGTGGCATGCTGCGCCGCCAGGATGAGGTCATCACCGGGCGGGCACTTGGCCGGGGTCTGGAAGAGCGTGTCGTCCAGGTCAGTGAAAGCCAGGAAGGCGGGGGTCACAGGATCACGCTCCGGGCATGTCGGCCGAGGAGAGCCAGCAGTTCGGGCACGTCACAGCCAGGCTCATGTACGACGATGATGTCGCTGTACACGTCCGGGTCGACGTTGTAGAGGTAGTTGGGCATGCCGTCCCCATAGTTGTCGGTGAAGGTCAGCTTGCGTGTCATGGCCAGGCCCGGCAGGACGGGCGAGCGGGTCGTCGCGCTGAAACGGACCTGGGCCACCTGGTCCTGGAGGTGGCGGGCCAGGGCGTACGCCGGGTACTGATGTTCCCCAGTGCCCAGCACCAGAAGTCGGGACGCGCCGGTTAGGCCGAGGGCCTCCATGTCGGGTAAGGTCAGCGGCCGGCTGGCCGTGCGCCTGGACTGCTGGAGGTGGGTCCTGCTCACGCCATCAGTGCCGTGGACGGGGGGCGTCACCGGGGACGGCCAGGTGGGGTTCGGCGTGAACTCGTACTTCCCCTGCGTGAGGCTGAGCAGGTGCAGAAGCGGCGTGACGCGCGCCTGGAGTGCGGCCGGATCAGCCCAGCTGGTAAGGCAGATGAGGATGATGCGGTCAACCTGAGGGTACAGGTCACACCAGGCCCGCGCGAGGTTGGTGAGGGTGGTGCCGGTCGTGATCTCGTCGTCGACGAGCACCAGTTCCCGCACGCCGCTCACGTCCCCGTCCGGCTGGTGCAGGATGTGCGCGGGGGCGTGCGAGTGGGGTTCATCGAAGCGCAGCAGCACAGCCTCACCCGTGAGGTACCGGGTGGTGTGCTGGTAGCTGGACTGCACATCGGGCCAGAGGGCCTGCCACTCGGCGTGAACCCCTTCCGCCAGCGCGGTGGCGGTTTCCGCCAGGCCAATGAAGTGCGGCCACGTCAGCGGGGGCAGCGCACGGGCGAGCGCCTGGTGCGTCCACGCTGCGCGCTCGGGCAGGGTGGGGATGTGCTTGCCGAGCACGGTGCTGACGAACAGGAATCCCCGCTTGGGGTTCTCCCGGACAGCGTACTTGACCAGATCCGACAGTGGCTGCAGTTCGCGCTCCACAGTGAGGCGCAGGGTGCCGCTGGGAAGAGTGACGTGATGCTCAGTGGGCATGGGGTTCTCTCACCCTCCGGGCGCGCTTGTCTTCCCGGACATGCATGACCTGCGCGGGCGTCACCACGTCCGGGCGCTGCACGCCGCTCACCGCGTCGAGGAGCAGCCCTGGGAGATTCACGCCCGACGCCAGGGCGTTGCGGATGCCGCCAGACGCGCGGGTGTTGATCTCCAGCAGGTGCGCGGTCCCGGCGCGATCGTCGCGGGTCTGGAAGTTGAACAGACCACTGAGATGATAGCGGCGCGCCATGGCGCGCGCCACGGCAACCAGATCGGGTCGGAGTTCGATGACCTGATCCTGGCTGGTCTTGCGCCGCACGACGCAGCCCAGCAGTTCCCCGTTCAGGGCCGCGCAGTCCACGCTGCGCTCGTCACCGGGCAGGGTATGCATCAGGAGGTATTCGGGCCACGTCTCGGCCGCGGCGATCATCTCCCGGGCGGCTGCAGTGCTCATCTCGTACAATTCACCTTTCAGGAAGGTGGTCACGCGGGGCGTGTCGCTGAGCATCCGGAAACCGCTGGCATAGATCCCCTCGGCAGGTTTCATGCACAGCCTCACGCCCTCCCGCGCGAGATCGGCGCGCGCCGCGTCGAACTGCTCCAGGGAGTGGAACACCTGCCAGCGCGGCAGCGGCAGGAGCGACTGTGGCCAGTCCGCCAGAAAACGCGCTTTGTTGTTGATCAGACGCAGGGTGTGCGGGTCGGCCGGTACGATCGCCTGAGGGAACCGGCCGCGCTGCTCGGCGAACTGCTCGGCGAGCTTTCCTGGAATGAATGCGTCAATCCGCTGCTCGCGGAGCAGATTCGCGATGTAGTCCAGATAGAGGGCCGTTTCAAGGTTGCGGGGCTCGACGATGGCGGTCATCCCGCACCCCCTCGCGGCGTCCAGCATGGCGTGCGCGGGGTCGGTGTGTGAGACGACGACGTCGTGCCCGCTGTACTGGAGGGCGCGGATCTGATCGGCCGTCCCGGTGAAATTCTTGTTGAAGTAGGCTCGCATGGAAACTCCTGAGGCAGTGAGGTGAGGATGAACAGGGGCGAGGGCACCTGGCGACGGGAGCATCACCACGTGCGGACTCGGACGGTGATCGTCAGGCCAAGCTGCCAGTGGCAACGTGCGTGGGCGTCAGGAACACCTGCCCCGGACCATCCAGGGTATACACGAGACCTTCGCCGCTGCGAAGTGAATTTCGCAGACCGCGCACCAGCGGCCCCAGGCGGGGGTTCATGGTGGCGGTGTACATCAGCATCATGTCCCCGTCAACGGTGACGGTCTCCCCAGCGGGCACGTCCAGCATCTCGATCTCATGGACGCTGACGGGCGACTCGATGACCAGCAGGCCTCGCCCATCCAGGCGGGGTTGCATCAGGCCGTTCCCGCTGACGGCGCCCTGCACCCTGGCATGCTGATGGGTACTGAGGCGCAGGGAGCCCTGCGCTGCGTAGTACGCTTTGTCGTCGACGAGCATACTGTCGCCACTTTCCATATTCGCGAAGACGAAATGTTTATGGGTGGGCTCCGTCCAAACTTCGCCAGTCCCGGTGACGCGGGTGCCGTAGGCCGATTCTCCTGTGCCTGCGCTGCGCATGGCGCGCCCGAGGAAACCGCCGCCCCCGGCCTGCTGCTGGATGACTTCGAACTTCAGCCGACCGTGCGCGTAGGAGAGGATGCCGGGTTCAAGCACCACGCTGTCGTCCTGCAGCGTGAACTTGAGCTGGCGCTGGCCGGTATCGGTATAGATATCCCTGAAGGTCGGGGTGGCGCCGGATGTGCCCTGCACGAGCTGAGACGTGACTTTGCAGATCGCGTACAACTCGGCCCTCAGGCCCCCACTGCTCTCTTCACTCAGCTGGATCCGGTAACTCATGGAGGACAGAGTAGCGGGCCAGTAGGCCTGCCTTATGCGCAGACTGACGATGAGACGTGATAGAGCGCTGTGGGGGTTCACTCGGGCACTTGATCGCCGAGGCGTACCTGATGACGGGCATCCCAGCGCTGTCTAGTCCCGTGACGGCCACACGCGCGATCGCCGCTTTCCCGTCGGCCGTGCCTGCTGCGGGATGCGCCCACCGGTGTGCCGGCGATCGAGATGCATCCGATTGTGCGTCGCCGCGCTGAATGGCCCCGGCCGCGGAGGCCAGCGGGGGTTCTACGGCTGCTCGCCGGGCACGCGCAGGGTGACGGGCTGGATGAGGCGCTGTGGGGGGCCGCCGTCGCCCTGGATGCGCTGCATGAGTCGCTTGGCGGCGGCGCGGCCGAGGTCCATGGCGTCGTAGGAGACCAGTGTCAGGGGGAGGTTGATGACGTCGGCGAATTCGAAGTTGTCGAAGCTGGCGACGGCCAGGGTGCGGCGGCGGGCGTGCAGGGCGCGGATGACGCCGGTGGCGATGCGGTTGTTCGTGGCGAAGATCGCGCTGGGCCGCTGGTCCTGGTTCAGGAGGTCGTGGGTGGCCTGTTCGGCGTGGCGGGCGCCGTGGTGGCCGTGGATCATCAGGTTCGGCTGGGGCGCGATGCCGGCTTCGCGCAGGGCGTCGAGGTATCCGGCGGTGCGTTCCTGTCCGGTGTACACGCGGGGGTTGCCGTCGATGATGGCGATGCGGGTGTGGCCGTCCTCGATGAGGCGGGTGACAGCCCGGCGGGCGCCAGCGCGGTTGTCGAGCAGGACGGTGTCGAAGGGGTCGGGGTCGCTGACGGGTCGGTCGACGCTGACGAGGGGCACGCCGCGCAGCAGTTCGGGCGTGATGGTCCGGGCGGCGTCCAGGGTGGGCGCGACGATGAGTCCGGCGACGTTGTGCTGGAGGTAGGTTTCGATGAGCTGCCGTTCGCGGGCGGGTTGTTCCTCGCTGCTGGCGGTGAGGAGCAGGTGGCCGTGTCCGTAGGTGATCTCCTCGATGCCGCGGGCGATGGCGGAGTAGAAGGGGTTGCCGAGGTCGCCGCTGACGAGGCCGATCAGGGAGCTGCTCTGGCCGGGGCGGAGGCTGCGGGCCTGTTCGTTGCGGCGGAAGCCGAGTTCGTCGATGGTGGCCTGCACGCGCGCGCGGGTGTCGGGGTCGACGCGGGGTTCCTGGTTGACCACGCGGGAGACCGTCTTGATGCTGACGCCGGCGAGGCGGGCGACGTCCTGCATCGTGGGTCGGGCGTTCATGGGGGCAGTGTACCGCCGGGCGGGGGCGGGCGCTACGCATCCGCCAGGACGTCATGTCAACGCTGTCTCGACCCGGTTCAATTCGAACGTTTTTTGATGACCACGGGTGAGCAATGCGCGTGAGCATAGACGAATTTCGGGGGAATTCGGGGGAGGGAAGACGGGCATCCATTGACTTCCCTCCTTCCACCGCCTACTGTCATGTCAACGTTGTCACACAGTCTGGATCCCACCCAGGATCACCCCCGTTCCGTCCCGGCCACCCCGCCGTGACGCCGTCCCCTGCACGCCCCCGGAGGAACTCATGTCGGCCCCACCCCTGCTGGAAACCCGAGGCATCACCAAACGCTACGGGCACGTCGAGGCGCTGCGCGGCGCCGACTTCACCGTCTACCCCGGCGAGGTCGTCGCCCTGCTCGGCGACAACGGCGCGGGCAAGAGCACCCTCGTCAAGGCCATCACCGGCACCATCCAGCCCGACGAGGGTCAGATTCTCTTCGAAGGGCGGCCCGTCCAGATGACCTCGCCCCTCGACGCCCGCACCCTCGGCATCGAGACCGTCTTCCAGGACCTCGCCCTCGTGCCCGACATGGACCCCGCCGGGAACCTCTTCCTGGGCCGCGAACTCCTGTGCCCCGGCCTGCTGGGCCGCCTGGGCATGCTCGACCGCCGCGCCATGCACGACCGCACCGTCGAGGCCTTCACCCGCCTGGGCGTGAACATCCAGGACGCGCAGGCCAAGGTGATCGGCATGTCCGGCGGGCAGCGCCAGGGCGTCGCCGTCGCCCGCGCCATGGTCTGGGCCAGCAAGATGGTCCTGATGGACGAACCCACCGCCGCGCTCGGCGTGGTGCAGTCCCGGCACGTCAACGACCTGATCCTGCGCGTCCGCGACCAGGGCGTGGCCGTCGTGCTCGTCAGCCACAACATGCAGCACGTCTTCGAGGTCGCCGACCGCATCGAGGTCCTGCGCCTGGGCCAGCGGGTCGCCGCGCGGCGCAAGGCCGACACCAGCATCGAGGAAGTCGTGGCCGACATGACCGGCCTGAGCGTCACGGGAGCCGCATGACCACCACCCGCCCCACCCCACCCGCCCCCGCCCGGCTCGCGCTGCGCCGCGTGCTCGCCTCGCAGGCCATGCTCACCGCAGGCACGCTGCTGGTCGTCATGACGCTGTTCACCGTGCTGTTCCCCGGCAAGTTCGCGACCCTGTACAACCTCCAGACCCTGATGGTCGACTACTCCGGCATCGTCCTGCTCGGCGTGGGCCTGACGTTCATCATGACCAGCGCCCGCTTCGACCTGTCGGTCGGCGCCGTCCTGGTGTTCTCCTGCGTGCTCGGCACCAAGGCCATGGGCGCCCTGGGAGGCGCCAGCGGCGGCTGGGGCGTCGTCCTGATCGGACTGGCCGTGTGCCTCGGCACGGGCCTGCTCGCCGGACTCGTCAACGGCCTCCTGATCGTCAAGGCGCGCGTGCCCAGCATCATTGTCACGCTCGGCACCCTCAGTGTCGCGCAGGGCGCCGCGTACGTCCTCACCGGCGGCGTGGACCTGTACGCCGTGCCCAAGGTCATGCTCGACCACATCGGCCAGGGCAAGCTGCTCGGCCTGCCCATCCCCATCGTCGTGGCCGCCCTGGCCGTCGCCATCGGCTCGTTCGTCCTCTCGCAGACCCGCTTCGGGCAGTACACCTGCGCCACCGGCTCGAACGCCGAGGCGGCCCGCCGCGCCGGGATCAACATCGACCGCGTCGCGATCACCCTGTACCTGATCTCCGGCGCCGGGGCCGGCCTGGCGGGCTTCATGAGCCTCGCCCGCTACGGCTCGACCACCCTGGCCGCCCATCAGAACGACAACCTCACCGCGCTGCTCGGCGTGGTGCTGGGCGGCACCAGCCTCTTCGGCGGGACCGGCACGGTCGTCGGCACGGCCGTCGGCGTGTTCATCCCCGGCGTGCTCTCCAACGGCCTCGTGATGATGCAGGTCCTTCCCTACTGGCAGTACATCATCGTCGGCATCGTCCTGATCGCCGTGGTCTACATCAATCTCGTCAAACGCCGGGGCCGCACCGAAGGCGGTTAACGCACCGGGTCCGAGTTTCACCCCATCCCGATCCCCCACCTGGTCCCAGGGACCACCCACAAGGAGAGGACCATGCGCCACCTCAGCACCGCCGCCCTCAGCACCCTTCTTCTCCTGACCGCCGCGCAGCCCGCGCAGGCCCAGACCGCCCCCAAGAAGTACAAGATCGCGCTGATCCTGGGCACCACCACCGACAACTTCTACACCTCCATGCAGTGCGGCGCCGTGGAAGCCGCCCGGAAATTCGGGGACGTGGAACTGACCGTGCAGGGCGCGCCCCGCTGGGACGCCACCCTCCAGACGCCGGTCGTGAACGCCGTGACCGCCAGCGGCGCGCAGGCCATCGCCATCGCCGTGAACGACGGCCGCGCCCTGTTCGCGCCGCTCAAGGCCGCCCACGACAAGGGCATCAAGATCATCGGCGTCGACACCCGCCTCGCGGACTCCAGCTTCGTGACCAGCAACATCTCCTCGGACAACCGCGCCCTGGGGGCCGAGGCGGCCCGCACCCTCGCCAAACTCATGGGTGAGAAGGGCACCGCTCTGATTCCGCCCATCACGCCCGGCATCACCACCGTCGCCGACCGCATCCAGGGCTTCATCGACGAGATGAAGGCCCACCACAAGAACATCAGGATCGCTTACAAGGGCGTCAGCGAGGACGCCTCGGCGTTCAGCGCCGCGTTCGCCGCGAACCCCGACATCACCGGCATGTTCCTGATCGCCAACAACGAGGCCCTCGTCGCCGCCGGCGCGATCCGCCAGCTGCCCGCCGCGCGCCGCGACAAGATCAGTGTCGTCAGCTTCGACGCCGCCCCCGCGCTCGTCGACGCCCTGAAGAGCAACCAGATCCAGGCGATCGTGGCGCAGAAACCCGCCCAGATGGGCGCCCTGGCCGTCGAGACCGCCCGCAAGGCCCTGATGGGCCAGTCGGTGGCCAAGTCCATCCCCACCGGCGGGGTCGGCCTGACCCGCGCAAACATCGGCCTGCCCGCCTTCGCGCAGTACGTGTACAAGTCCAGCTGCAAATAAGTTCCCGCCCCGCAGGCCGTCCCCATCACCGGTGGGGGCCTGCGGGTCTTCCCAAGAGGCCCCCATGACCCACACCGTGACCGCCCCACCTGTCCATCAGGACCCGATGCCCGCGCCCCGCCAGCCTCTCACCGCGCCGCAGTCCGAGCTGATGGCGCAGGTTCAGGCCCGCCTGAGCAGCCGGGCGGACCTCGCGGCGCTGTTCAGCCGCTGCTACCCGAACACCTGGCAGACGACCCTCCATGACCTGCCCGGCGGGCGGGTGTTCGTGCAGACCGGCGACATTCCCGCCATGTGGCTGCGGGACTCGGCGGCGCAGATGAGTCCGTACCTGCCGCTGTGCGCGTCGGACCCGGTCGTGCGGGCCGCGGTGGACGGCGTGATCCGGCAGCACGCGCACCTGCTGGGCGTGGACCCGTACGCGAACGCGTTCAACCGCGAGCCCGGCCACGAGTACCACTTCGACCGGCCCGCGCCGGGCCCGTGGGTGTGGGAGCGGAAGTTCGAGCTGGACTCGCTGTGCTTCCCGCTGTGGCTGGCGTGGCGGGCGTGGCAGGTCACGGGCGAGGTGCCGCTGGACCTGCGCCCGATGCTGCGGACCGTGCTGGACGTCATGCACGCCGAGCAGGACCACGACGCGCGTTCGGCCTACACCTTCGAGCGGCCCGCCGAGTACTGCGTGCTGCCCAGTGACACCCTGCCGCGCGGCGGGCGCGGCGCGGCGCACCGCCCGACCGGGATGGTCTGGACCGGGTTCCGGCCCAGTGACGACGCCTGCACGTACCCGTACCTGGTGCCCGCCAATGCGTTCGCCGTCACGGCGCTGGAGGGCGCCGCCCACCTGATGCGCGCCGTGTACGGCGACGAGGCACTCGCGGGGCGCTGTGAGGCGACCGCCGGACAGATCCGCCAGGGCATCGAGACGCACGGCACCGCCGAGCACCCCACGTTCGGGCGGGTGTACGCCTACGAGACCGACGGACTGGGGAATCATGTGTTCATGGACGACGCGAACGTGCCCAGCCTGCTGTCGCTGCCGTACCTGGGATACTGCGCGCCCACGGACCCCACGTACCTCAACACGCGGCGCCTGATCCTGAGCGGCGAGAACCCGCACTACCACGCGGGCGCCCGCGCCGCCGGGATCGGCAGTCCGCACACGCCGGGCCGGCGGGTGTGGCCGATCGCGCTGTGCATGCAGGCCCTGACCGCCGACCCGCTCACGCCGGACGGGCGCGCGGAGATCCGGGCGCTGCTGGACACGCTGGCCGCCACGACCGCCGGGACGGACCTGATGCACGAGAGTTTCCACCCGGACGATCCCGCGGAGTTCAGCCGCCCGTGGTTCGCGTGGGCGAACAGCCTGCTCGCGGAGACGATCCGGACGCACCTGGACGTCCTGACGGAGCGCGCGTGACCCTGACACGCTTCGAGCGGAGGCTGCGGGAACTCGACGCGCAGATCGCGCGGCTGGGCGCGTGGCGCGACGACGCCCTGCACCCCCTGCCCGACTGGACCTTCCAGGCGCCCGGCCAGTCGGCCGTGACCCTCGCGCCGGGTGAACCCTGGCCGGTGGGCGCGCGGGACCTGCGCGAGCAGCCCGTGGCGTTCCGCACCCGCTGGACGGTGCCCGCCGGGCTGGACGGACAGAGCGGCGAGCTGGACCTGGACGTGGGCGGCGAGGCGCTCGTCACGGCCACGCTGGACGGGCAGGTCGTCGCCAGTGGCGGCCTGAACCCGTACCACCGCCGCTTCCCGCTGGGGGTCCTCCGGGGCGGGGCGACACTGGAGGTGCAGATCACGGCGGTCCCGCGCGGCCTGTTCGGGTCGCCCACGCCCCGCCCGCATCTGGAACGCGCGCGCGTGGGCGTGCCGCAGGTGCAGGTGACAGCGCTGCACGACGCGCTGGAGGTCACGGCCGCCGCGATCCGCACGCTGGGCCGCGAGGGGCTGGAGGGCGGCCGTGACGCGTCAGCCCATGAGAGCGGCAGCGAGGTCGCCGGGCACCTCCTGAACCTCGCCGAGGAGGTCCTGCGGAGCCTGGACTGGACGAGCAGCGCCGACGCGCACCTGTCGCGCCTGGGGGAACTGGGCGGCGGGGAGAGCTTCACGCAGGGCCTGTGGGCGCTGCCGGACATCCGCCCGGCGCGGGCGCCGCTGCCGGAAGGGCTCAGGGCCCGCACGTCCCGCGCGCACGGGCAGATGCTCACGGGGCTGCAGGCCCTGCGGGCGCGTTTTCCAGCGCGTGGGGCGCTGGCGCTGACCGGGCACGCGCACCTGGATCTGGGCTGGCTGTGGCCGGTCCACGAGACGCGGCGCAAGGCGCGCCGGACGCTGCACACCGTCACGGGCCTGATGGACCGCTTCCCGGACTTCACGTTCAATCAGTCCAGCGCGCAGCTGTTCGCGTGGCTGGAGCAGGACGACCCGGCACTGTTCGCCCGCGTGCAGGCCCACGTGGCGGGGGGACGGCTGGAACCGGTGGGCGGCATGTGGGTCGAGCCGGACTGCCAGATGACCGGTGGGGAGTCCCTGGCGCGTCAGCTGCTGTACGGCCAGACGTACTTCCGCCAGGCGTTCGGGCGCACCTGCGAGGTCGCGTGGCTGCCCGACACCTTCGGCTTCACGCCCGCCCTGCCGCAGCTGCTGGCCCAGGCGGGCGTCACGGGGTTCTTCACGACGAAACTCAACTGGAACGAGGAGACACCGTTCCCGCACGACCTGTTCTGGTGGCAGGGGCTGGACGGCACGCGCGTCCTGGCCCACAGCCTGAACAACCCCGGCGGCAGCCGCCCCGGCCTGGGCGGGTACAACGGCGACGTGCGCCCCGGCGACCTGCTGGGCACCTGGGAACGCTTCGGGACGAAGACCAGCCGCGCCTGGGGGGACCACGCGCCCGAGAGCCTGTTCACGTTCGGGTACGGCGACGGCGGCGGCGGGCCCAGCGAGGCGATGCTGCGCGCCTACGACACCCTGAAGGCCTTCCCGGCGCTGCCCGCGCTGCGCATGACCCGCGTGGACGACTACTACCGCGCGCTGCCCAGGGAGGGTCTGCCGGTGTGGGTGGGTGAACTGTACCTGCAGCTGCACCGCGGGACGCTGACCTCGCAGTCGGCGATCAAGCGGCTGAACCGGCAGGCCGAGCACCGCCTGCTGGAACTCGAGGCCGTGAGCGCGCTGCACCCGGCCTCCCCCGCCATGCCGAGTGAAACGGACGGCCTGTGGCAGACGACGCTGCTGAACCAGTTCCACGACATCCTGCCCGGGTCCAGCATTCACGAGGTGTACCGTGACGCCCTGCCGGAACTCTCGCACGTGACCTCGCGCGCCGCCAACCTGACCCGCGCGCACTGGGACGCGGGCGGGGCGACCTGGACGGTCTTCAACGCCGTGACCTGGGACCGCCCGCTCGCCGTGACGCTGCCCGGCGTGACCGGCGGCGTGAACCTGGACGGCCAGCCGCTGGCGACCCAGGCGGTCGAGGGGGGCCGGCTCGTCGTCGCGCATGACGTCACGGTGCCCGCGCTGAGCACGGTCACGCTGACCGTTACGGACGCGCGGACCGACAAAGACACGCGAGCCGGCACGGGCGCGGCCGACCTCTCTCCCGCACCGGAGCGCCCGGTCATGGTCCACGACGAGGGGGACCGTGTGATCCTCGAGCACGCCGGACTGCGCGCCGAGATCGCCCACGACGGGCGCGTGACGCGCCTGCTCGACCGCGCCACGGGCCGCGAGGCGCTGGGGCCTGCCGGGCACCGGCTCGTGGCGTACCCGGACCTGCCGTACGCCTGGGACGCCTGGGACGTCGCGCGGGACGTCGGCCAGGATGGGCAGCCGCTCGGCGGCCCCTGCACGCTGGAGGTCACCGAGACCGGACCGTGCCGCGCGGCCGTGCGCGTCACGCGCCGCTGGCGGGACTCGGTCGTCACGCAGACCTTCGCGCTCCAGGCGGGCGCGGCGCAGCTGGACGTGACCGTCACGCTGGACTGGCACGAGCGGCACACGCTGCTGCGCGCAGAGACGGACGTGCCGGTGCTGACGCACGAGGCCTGGGCGGAAACCGCGATGGGCGCCCAGCCGCGCCCCACCCACCGCAACCTGCCCGCCGACGCCGCGCAGTTCGAGGTGAGCGCGCACCGCTGGCTGGACCTCAGCGAACCCGACTTCGGCCTGACCCTCCTGAACGACGGCCGCTACGGGCACAGCGTGCGCGGGCAGACGGTGGCGCTTAGCCTCGCGCGCGGCCCCATGTGGCCCGACCCGCAGGCGGACCTGGGCGCGCACGAGGTCCGCCTCGCCCTGCGGCCCCACGCGGGCGACTGGCGCGCCGCGCAGGCCCCCCGCGCGGGCTTCGAGGTGAACAGTCCCCTCCTGGCCCACCCCGGCACGCTGACCCTGGCCGCCCCGCCGCGCCTGAGCGGCCTGGACGTGATGCTCAGCAGCCTCAAACACGCCCAGGACGGCCACGGCGTGATCCTGCGCGTGTTCGAACCGCACGGGAGGCGCGGCGTCCTGCGGCTCGACCCCGGCGCCTTCGGCACCGCGCAGGTCGTCAATCTGCTCGAGGACCCGGCTGGCCCGGCGCAGCCCGGCCCGGTGGAGATTCCGGTTCGGCCCTTCGAGGTCCTGAGCGTCCGCCTGACGCGGGGGGGCGCGTGACTCGGCTCGCCCTGGGCCTGGACGTGGGCGGCAGTCACGTCACCGCGGGCCTCGTGGACGTGGACACCCGCCACGTGCAGCGCACCGCCCGCCGGGACGTGCCGCACAGCGCGCCCATGGCGACCATCCTGCGCGCCTGGGCGGAGGCCACGCTGGAGGCGGCCGGACCCCAGGCTCCGCAGGTGACTCACCTGGGTCTGGCGGTCCCCGGCCCGTTCGACGCGCCGAACGGCACGTCCCACATGACCCACAAGTTCCCCGCGCTGCGCGGCGTGCCGCTCCGCCCGGCCCTGCGCGCCGCCCTCGCGGGCACCCTCGCTCCTGAACTGCCCATCCACTTCGGGAACGACGCGGACCTCTTCGCCCTGGGCGAGTGGTGGGGCGGCGCCGACCGGCCCGAGCGGCTGCTCGGCGTGACCCTGGGCACCGGACTCGGCTCAGGCTTCATTCGGCGCGGCCAGCCGCAGCACACCGGACCCGGCGTGCCCCCCGGCGGGGAACTGTGGAACGTGCCCACCCCGGAAGGCCAGCTGGAGGACGCGCTGAGCGGCGCCGCCGTCACGCGCCTGGGCGCGACCCTGACCGGCCGGCAGGGCAGCGCCGCCGACTGGGCGCAGGCCGCCCGGCACGGCCACACCGGCGCGCTGGCCGTGTGGGCCGAGTTCGGCCGCCACGCCGGGCAGCGGCTCCAGCCTTGGACGGACGCGTTCGGCGCGCAGGTGCTCGTGCTGGGCGGGAACGTCAGCCAGGCGTTCGACCTGTTCGCCCCCACCCTGAACGTCGGCGCCTGTCAGGTCCGGCGCAGCGCGCACCTCGAACTCGCCCCGCTGCTCGGCGCGGCCGCCCTGAGCGGGCGGGACCCGGTGAGGTCCGCGTGACGCGCACCCTCCCTGCCCTGCTGCCTCTCGCGCCCCGGTATCACGCCCGCGTCTGGGGCGGCGACCGCCTCGCCCCCCCATCGGCGACACCCCCGTCGGCGAGGCCTGGATCGCCGACGGCCACAGCGTCGTCACCACCGGTCCCCTCGCCGGCCACACCGTGCAGGACCTCCTCCACGCTCACCCGGGGGAGCTCCTCGGCCCCCGCCTCGACCCCGCCTCCGGCTTTCCCCTCCTCATCAAGCTCCTCGACTGCCGCGACTGGCTCAGCGTCCAGGTCCACCCCGACGACGCCCAGGCCCAGGCCATGGTCAGCCCCGGCGAGCGCGGCAAGACCGAAGCGTGGCACTTCCTGCACGTCGACCCCGGCGCGCAACTCCTCGCGGGCGTGGTGGTGGGTGACACGCTGTTCATCCCGGCCGGCACGCTGCACGCCCTGGGGCCGGGTCTGCTGCTGTACGAGGTGCAGCAGGCGAGCGACACCACCTACCGCGTGTACGACTGGGACCGGCCCGCCAGTGCGGGGCGGGCGCTGCACCTGGAGGAGTCGGTCGCGGTGACGCGCGCGGACCTGGGTGGGGCGTGGACGGCGGCGAGCGAGACGGGGGGCGTGGGAGAACTGGTGCGCTGCGCCCAGTTCACGCTGGTGGGCGTGCGGGGGGGCGAGACGACCGAACTGGGCGGGTCGTTCGGACTGGTGACCGTGGTAGAGGGGACGCTGACGGTGGAGGCCGGCGGGGAGCGGGTGGAGGTGGCGCCGTTCGGGACGGTGCTGGTCCCGGCGTGGGCGCAGCGGGTGACGCTGACCGGCACCGGCCGCGCCCTCATCGCCACCCCCTGACCCGGCTGCACCGCGCGGACCCCGGGAGAGGGCGGATCAGGTGGCGGTGGTGTTGCGGCCGCTGGCCTTGGCGCGGTACAGCGCCTGATCGGCGGCGTCCTTGAGGTCGGGCGCGGCCGTGCTGGCAATCCCGAGGCTGACCGTCACCCGGCCGAGCGGGTGACCCGGATGCGGGATCGCGGCCGCCTGCAGCGCGCTGTGGACGCGCTGCGCGACCTGCTGCGCGCCCGCGAGGTCCGTGTCGGTCAGCAGCAGCGCGAATTCCTCCCCGCCGTAGCGGGCGGCGAGGTCGGTGCGGCGCTGGCAGCTGGCCTGCAGGATCCGCGCGACCTGCTGCAGGCAGGTGTCGCCGGCCGGGTGGCCCAGGGTGTCGTTGTAGCGTTTGAAGTGGTCGAGATCGACCATGATCAGCGTGGCCAGGACGCCGGTGCGCTGCGCCAGGGCCAGGGTGTGCGCGTACTGCTGGTCGAAGGCGCGGCGGTTGGCGAGTCCGGTCAGCGCGTCGGTGCGAGACAGCTGCTCGAGTTGCGCGTTCGCGGCGGCCAGTTCGCGCTCGCGGGTCTTGGCGGCGCGCAGGGCGCGCGACAGCCGCGCGGCGTTGAGGGTCCGGGCGCGCAGGACGCTGTCGTGGGCGGGTTTGGTGACGTAGTCGGTGGCGCCGGCGGTGAAGGCGTCGTCGAGCCGCTCGGTTTCCTGGGTGCTGGTCACCATCACGACGCTCAGGTCCGCGAGGTGCGGATGGGCGCGCAGGTCCCGCAGGAAGCTCAGGCCGTCCAGTTCGGGCATCTCGAGGTCGAGCAGCACGACGTCCAGGTCGCAGTGTCCGGTGTGGAAGCCCAGCAGGTCGCGGGCGCCGTGCAGGTCCGGCGGCGCGTGGACGGTGCCCAGGGGCGTCAGGGTGCGGGTCAGCAGGGCGCGGATCAGGGCGCTGTCGTCGATGATCAGGATGTTCATGGGAGGTCCGGGGTCCAGCGGGGCGGGAGGTCCTGGGGGCGCGTGTCGTGGGCGGGCCGGGCGCTGACGCTCAGGCCGCGGGCGTGGGCGTCGGCGCGGCGCTGCGGGTCCTCGCTGAGCACGTGCAGGGCCCGCGCCGGCCAGCCGGCCTCCAGCGCGGCAGGCAGCAGCGCCGCGCTGACCAGCACCAGGGTCGCGCCGGTCGGGGCGGGCACGTGCCCGTGGGTGTGCACGTCGTACCCCAGGGCCCGCAGGTGCCGGGCGAGCACGTCACGGCTCAGGGCACTGACGTCGAGCACCAGCGCCTGGAGGAGCGCGCGCCCGCCGGGCGCCGTTCTGGGCGCCGCACCGGAGGCGTCCGGGACGCCGGGGGCGGGAGCCACCGGTGCACGGGCGTCCGGCCCGGACGCCCCCGGGAGCGGGGCCGCCAGCGCCGGGGCGGTGTCCTGGCTGGCCGCGCCGGACTCCGGGGTTCGGGCGTCTGGGGCGCGGACGTCTGGGGGGCGGGCGTCTGGCGGCTGCACGTCCGGCTGGACCGTGTCCGCGCGGCTCACCTCCGCTGCGCCGCTGCTCGGGTCGGGGCCGGGTGGGGTCAGCAGGGCGCGCAGGGCGTGCGTGGCACGCTCGTCGTCCGGGTGGGGGGGCGTGCCGGGCGCCAGGGCGCCGAGCTGCCGGATCAACTGATCGCGGGCCACGAAGGCCGCCTCCAGCCAGGCGTCCGGGGGGGGCCGGCCGGCGCGCAGGTGCGCGAGCAGGTCCTCGAAGGCGCTCATGAGCTGCTGCGGGGCGCGCAGGTCGAGCATGGCGGCGCCGCCCTTGATGGAATGCACCGCCTGGAACGCGGCGCGGATGGCGGCCGGGTCGTCCGGCTGATCCTCGAGGCGGTGCAGCGCGGCGTCGAGGGCGTCGAGTTGCGTCCGGGCTTCCTCGGCGAACAGCGGAATGAAGTCGTGGGGGGACCCGGTCATGCGTGCCGCTCCAGGAAGGACCGCAGGCCCCGCAGGTCGGCCAGCAGGCTGGGGCGGGTGCGGGCCAGGGCCTGCGCGGGCATGGAGGGCACGGTGGCCGTCGCGGGATCCTGGATGGCGGTGCGGGCGCCCGCGGCGTGCAGGGCGGCGAGGCCGGCGGCGCCGTCGTCTCCCATGCCGCTGAGCAGCAGGGCGTTCACCGGGGCGCGCCAGGTGGTGGCGGACTGGAAGAGCCGGTCGATGGACGGCAGGTACTCCCGCCCGGGCTGCCCGGCGTGCAGGTGCAGCGCGCCGCCGCTGAGGGTGGCGTGCGTGCCGGACACGACGGTGAGGGTCCCGGGGCGCAGCGGCTCGCCGCTGGAGGCGCTCAGGACCGGGGCGCCGGTCAGCGTGCCGAGCCACTGGGTGAGGTTGTCGCTGAATCCCTCAGAGAGGTGCTGGGCGATCACGATGGCGCCGCGGGGACGCAGGTGGCGCAGCAGGTCCTGCAGGGCGCGGGGGCCGCCGGTGCTCGCGCCGATCAGGGTGAGGGTCGGCGCGCGCCCGGAGGCGCCGGACAGGGCGGGCGGGGTGGGGTCGGCCGAGGGAGCGCCGCTCAGAGGGGCGCCCGGGTCGGCGCGGCCGGTCAGGGGGCTGCCGGGCGGCGGGCCGTCCGCGCCGGGCGGGGCCGGGCGGGCGGTCAGGAGGGGCAGGGCCGCGTCGAGGGTGGGGGCGTGGCGCACGCCGGGCGGGGCGGCCGGACCGCAGGTGATCAGGCGGGTGCGCAGGGGCCGCAGCTGCTCTTTCAGGGCGGTCCAGTCGAGGTCCGGGTCGGGCGTGACGATCAGCAGGGTCGCGCCGGGGGGCGCGCGGCGCAGTTCGCCCAGGGCGGCGCTCAGGGACGTGCACAGCCGGCGCGGGGCGGGCAGCGCGCGGACCTGACCCAGGTCGCCGGGGGCGAGCAGCACGACCAGGGTCACAGCAGCCGCCGCAGGGTGGCGAGCAGCCGGGCCTCGTCGAATTCACCCTTGACGAGGTACGCGTCGGCGCCGGCCTCAGCGCCGAGCTGGCGGTCCTCGGGCCGGGCCAGGGACGTGAGCAGCACGACCGGCAGGTGCTGCAGCGGCGGATGCGCGCGGACCTGCCGGGTCAGGTCGAGGCCGGACAGGCCCGGCATTTCGACGTCGGTGAGCAGCACGTCCGGCGCGGCGCGCTGCAGGGCCTCCCAGGCGAGCGCACCGGTCTCGACGGCCGTGACGTCGAAGCCCGCGCCGGTCAGGATGCCGCGCAGCAGCTGGCGGGTGACGGCGGTGTCCTCGGCCAGCAGGACGCGGGGCGCGCGCAGCGGCGTGGCCGGGGCGGTGGGGGCCGCGGCGGGCCGCAGCGCGCGGACGTTCAGGACCGGGACGATCTGCCCGTCGGGTCGCTGCGCGGCCCCCTCGAGGTGCGGGGCGCCGGCCAGCGGGAACGCCAGGGGTTTGATGACGAGTTCCTCCTCGCCGACCAGGGCGTCCACGAGCAGCGCCAGGGGCGCGTCGCCCTGCCGGACGAGCAGGTACGCGCCGTCGCGGGCCGGGCCGAGGTGCAGCGCGGCGGCCAGCGACGCGGCCGGCACGACCTGCTCGCCGATCTGCACGGCGGGGCGGCCCTCGCGCTGGTGCACCTGGGCGCGGCCCGCGCGGTCGACCCAGCGGACCGGGATGCCCAGCAGGTGCCCGGCGGCGCGCACGATGGCCACGCGGGTGGTGGCGAGGGTCAGGGGGAACTGGACGGTGACGGTGGTGCCGTGCGGGCCGCTGCGCAGCGTGACGTCGCCGCCCAGCGCGCGGGCCTGCGTGCGCACGACGTCCAGGCCCACGCCGCGCCCCGAGAGGTCGGTGACCTCGCTGCGGGACGTGAAGCCCGGCGTGAACAGCAGGTCGGTGAGTTCGGATTCGCTCAACGGTTCGCTGCGGCCCGGGGCGCGCGCGGCGAGGCGGGCGATCTCGGCGTAGTTCACGCCGGGCCCGTCGTCGTGGACGGTGACGGTGACCTGCCCGGCGGCGCTGAAGGCGCTGAGGGTGACGGTGCCGGTGGGGTCCTGGCCGCGCGCGGCCCGGGCGTCTGGCGGGTCGATGCCGTGGTCGACGGCGTTGCGGATCAGGTGCAGCAGCGGGCTGCGCAGGCGGTCCATGGCGTGCCGGTCGAGTTCGGCGTCGGCCGCGTCGACGTGCAGGCGGGCGCGCCGGCCGGCCTGCCGGGCGGCGTCCCGCACGGCCCGCTCGAAGGACTGCAGAAACGGCCGGGCGGGTTCGAGCCGCGCGGCGAGCACTTCCCGCGCGAGGTCGTCGGTGAGGGTCGCGAGGGTCTGCTGGGCGCCGCGCACGTCGCGCCACGCGCCCGGCTCGCCGCTGCGGGCGCGACTGAGACGCTCGGCGAGTTGCAGCCGGGCGCTGGTGAGTTCGCCGGCCAGGGCGAGCAGCGCGTCGAGTTTGCGCACGTCGACGCGGACCGTGGCGGGCGGGTCGGCGCTGGGGGCCGGGTCGGTGGGCAGCAGGGCCAGGCGCCGCAGTTCCTCGCGCAGCGCGGCCGGGGCGGGCGCGGCGGCCTGGAAGGTCTGAGCGGCGCGCAGGGCGGCGCGCAGCGGGTCGTCACCGGCGGCGGCAGCGGCGGCGTGCAGGGAGTGCAGCGCGCGGGTCGCGGCCGGGCCGCCCGCCGTGAGGTCGGGCTCGGCGGCGCGCAGTTCGGCCTGCAGCGCCGCGCGCAGCTCAGGTGCGGTAGCGTCCGGCATGCCCGTTCAGGTCGCTCACGAGGTCCTGAAGTCGGCGCGCGACCTGCTGGTTGTCCTGCGTGACGTTCAGGTGCTGCGCGGTGGCCTCGTTGATGTCGTTCATGGCCACGGCGATCTGTTCCATGCTCAGGGCGTGCTGCTCGACCGCCTCGGCGATCTGTGAGGCCATGCGGGCCGCGTCGTCGTTCACGCGCGCGAGTTCCTGGATGGTCTGCCCGGCCCGGTCGATCAGGGTGGTGCCGACCTGCGCCTGCTTGCTGCCCTCCTCCGTGGCGAGCACGGCGGCGTTCGTGGCCTGCTGGGCGTCTTCGAGGGTCCGGCGGATCTGCAGGGCGGCCTCCTTGGACTGTTCGGCCAGCGTGCGGATCTCCTGCGCGACGACGGCGAAGCCGCGGCCGTGCTCACCGGCGCGGTTGGCTTCGATGGCGGCGTTCAGGGCCAGCAGGTTGGACTGATCGGCGAGTTCGCTGACGGTCTCGACGATCTCGCTGATCTGCCGGGAGTGGCGGGAGAGGTGCAGCATGTTCTGCGCGATGGTGTCCACGCGGCCCTGCAGGGCGTGCATGCCCTGCTCGGCGTCCTGGGTGGCCTGCACGCCCTGCTCGGCGACGAGCCGCGCGGCGTCGGCCTGCCGGGCGACGCGTCCGGCGAGGTCCACGGCGTGGCGGCTGGTGGTGCGGACCTCCTCGACGGCGGCGGTGGTCTCGGCGATCGCGGCGGACTGCTGGTGGACGCTGGTGCTCTGCTGGGCGGTGGCGGCCACGAGACTCTGGCTGGCCAGGGACAGTTGCGCGCTGGCGTCCTGGCTCTGCAGGACGAACGCGCGCAGCTGGCCGATCATGTCGCGCAGCGCCCCGCCGAGCGCGTCGCGGTCCGAGCGGACCGGGACGGTGTGCGCGAGGTTCCCGCCCGCGACGGCCAGGGCGGCGGCGGCGGTTTCCTGCGCGTGGCGGTTGAGGTTCTGCACGGCGACGTTCAGGGTGTCGTCCGGGTGGCGCAGCGGCAGGGGCGGCTGCGGTTCGCCGCGGCTGAGCAGTTCCATGGTCTGCACGAGCTGCCGGTGGTGCGCGGCGAGGCGGGCCAGGGCGCGCAGCATGCGGCCCACCTCGTCGCGGCTGCGGGTGTCGGGAATGTCGTCCAGGTACCCGTCGGCCAGGCGGCCCACCGAGCGTTCCACGAGTTCGATGGCGTGCACGAGGCGGCGCGTGATCCACCACGCGGCCAGCGCGGCGATCAGGCCGCCGAGCAGGCTGGCGATCAGGACGGTCAGCCGGTCGCGGTTCAGGTCCGTCTGCAGCTGCGCGCGCGTGGCGTTCAGCGCCGCTTCCTGCGCGTCGAGGTAGGCGTTCACGGAGCGGCCGAACTGCTGCCGGGCGGGTTCGAGGTTCCGCTCGAAGCGCTGCAGGGTCAGGGCGCGGCTGGCGGTGCGGTCGAGAACCAGGCCCAGTTCCCGGTCGAAGGCGGTCCAGTCCTGCCGCACGGCGGTCAGGCGGGCGCTGTCGGGCAGGGCCGAGAGTTCCTTGAGGGCGTCGCTGCGGGCGTCCTGTACGTTCAGCCACGCGCCGCCCGGCACGAGCAGCTGCTCGGCGCTCAGGAGCGTCACGCGGTTGGCGGCGGCCCGCAGGTTCGTCAGCGTGCGCGCCTGAATCAGGCCACGGTTCAGGTCGGCGCTGATCCCGGCCGCCTCGTTGAGGGCCCGCACGGAGATGACGGCCGTGACGATCAGGGGCAGCAGCAGCAGCAGCAGGACGCCGGCGAGTTTCAGTCGGATGGGCATGGGCACTCCAGCGGGGACAGGGCGGGGACGGGACCAGTGACGGGCAGGACGGGACTGGGGGCGGTCGGATCAGGCGGGGCGCGGCGCGTCACGGGTCGGCCGTCCGGGCCGGCCAGGCCGGCGGCAGATGCTGCACGAGCGCGTCGAGGTCCAGGCAGGCCAGGCCGGCGGCGGTGCGGCCCAGCACGCCCGGCGTGCCGAACGTGGCCGGCGCGCGCACCGTTCCGGTCCAGATCAGGTCGCCGACCGCGTCGACCAGCAGGCCCAGCGCCCCGGGCTGCGTGGCGGTCAGCAGCACGCGGGCGTCCGGTCCGGGCGGGCCGCCTGCCTGCCCGGTCAGGAGCACGTCGGCCCGCACGACGCCCACCAGTCCGCCCCGGACGGGCTGCACGCCCGCCACGTGCGGCGCGCTGAGCGGCAGCGGCGTGACCGCGGCGGGCAGCACGGCGCGCAGGGCCCGCAGGGGCACGGCGAACGCCTCGCCGCGCACGGTGACCACCACGGCGTCCACGGCGGGCCGCTGCGCGCGGGCCGGTGCGGCCAGCGCCGCGGCGCGCGCCTCGAGACGGTTCACGCCTCACCGCCGGCCGCGCGGACCTCACGGCGCAGCTGATCGAGCCGCGCGAGCTGACGCACGGTCTGCCAGGAGTCCGCCTGCCCGTCCAGGGCCGCCTGAGCGCCGCGCAGGCTCGACGCGGCCCGCGCGGGCTGCCCGGCCAGCAGGAACGCCTGCGCGAGATCGAGGTGCACCTGCGCGTCCTCCGGATCGGCGAAGGCCCGCTGCCGCGCACCGGCAAGGTCGGGCCGCTCCGGCGCCGGGCGCGGCGCGGACGCGGGCCCGGGGTCACGCCGGACCGGGAGCGGCGCGGTGGGGCCTGGGGGGGCAGGGACCGGCGGGGCCTCCAGCGGGCGGCGCAGCAGAACCGTGCCGCCCACCCGCACCTGTTCGAGCTGCCGCACGGCCGGCGGGCGCGGGTCACTCGGCGCGAGGAGCAGCAGGCCGCCCGGCGCGAGCGCCGACGTGAGCTGCTCGCCCACCGCCCGCGCGGCGGCGGGCGTGAAGTAGATCAGGACGTTGCGGCAGGCGATCACGTCAAAGCCGCGGCCGGGCGGGTCGCGCAGCAGGTTGTGCACCTGAAACTGCGCGCGGGCCCGCACCTCCGGCCGGACCTGCACGCGCGGCCCGCCCGCCGTGAACACCCGCGTCACGCGCTCAGGCGGCGCGGCCCGCAGGGCCCGCCGCGGGTAGGCGCCGTCCGACGCGGCGGCCAGGGCGGCCGGGTTCAGGTCGGTGCCCAGCACGCGCGCGTCCACGCCGGCGTGCAGGCAGGCGCCCAGCAGCGCCCAGACTTCCTCCCCGGTCGAGCAGCCGGCGCTCCAGCCGCGGACCGGCCGGCCCAGCGCGCGCAGGGCCAGGGCGGCCGCGTCGAGTTGCTCACCGAAACGGTGGAACCATGTCTCACCGACCGTGAAGGCCGCCGCGACGTCCGCCGCCAGGTCCGCCCGCGCGGCCGCGACCTGCAGCAGCGCGTCCGGGGAGCCGTGCGCCTGCGTGAGCCGCTGCAGGCGCGAGCGGGCCAGACGGTCGAGCGGCGCGGTCCAGCGCAGCCCCGCGGTGCGTTCGAGCAGGTCCTCGAGCGTCACCACAGCACGTTCACCACCTGCCCGCCGATCACGGCCGGGCCGGGCCGCTCGACATCCAGGATCGGGCCGACCTCGTCCACCCACCAGACTTCGCGGGTGGGGGCGCGCAGCACCATCAGGCGCTGCGCGGCTGCCGGTTCGGTCGGCGCCTGCCCCCACGCGGGGCGCGGATCCACGACGCTGAGGGTCTCGCCGTTCAGGTGCACGCGGGGCGGGCCGGGCGGCAGGTGCACCATCGGGTAGAGCCGCTCGACCCGCGCCAGGGGCATCAGGAAACGGGCCTGCCCGACCCGCACCAGCAGGGCCTGAAACGGGGATGCCGGAGGGGGCGTGACCACGGTACCGCTCAGCTTACCTGCCCGGACGGCCGCCCGCGCCTCAGAGGGTCACGGGCAGCCGTCCGGGCGCGCCCTGAGGCGGGGCCGGCGGGCAGGACCGCCGGAGTTCGACGGGGCCGGGGTCGCGGTGCCCTAGCATGCTCGCGTGCCCTCCCGGTCCGCGCAACGTGACGATTTCGCCGATTCCATCACCGCCCTGATCGACCTGGCGCAGTGGGACGCGGCCCGGCGCACCATCCAGGCGGCCTTTGCGGTCGCGCGGACCGGGACGCGCTTCACGCAGCTGCTGCGCTGGTTCGAGGCGCTGCCGCCCGCCGGTCCGGACGATCTCGCCGCCGCGCGGCTGCACCTGCGGCTGCACGCGAACGTGCCGCTGCAACCGGACCTCGAACGGGTCGCCCGGATGTACGCGCAGCGGCCCGCGACCGCGCCGAACGCGCACGCCCTGCTTGCCTGGTCGCACAGCATCACGTCCAGCGACTTCCGGCCGGCCCTGGCGTCCGCCGAGCTCGCCCTGCAGGACGTCACGCGCCTCAACGACTACGAGCACGGCATGGCCCTGCGGGCGCGCGCCAAGGCGAGGCTGCGCCTGCACCTGCCCGGCTGGGAGGACGACTACCGCGCCGCCCTGCCCCTCACGGAGGGCCGCGCCCGTACGCTGACGACCATGGAATACAGCGTCTCGCTGCTGCACACCGAGCGGCACGCGGAGGGCATGGAACTCCTGGCCCGGGCCGCGCTGGGGGCGCGCGGAGACGAACTGGAAGGCTGGGTGGTCAGCACCAAGGGCTACGCGCACCTGCACCACGCCGAACTCGACGAGGCGCAGGACTGTTTCGAGGCCTGCCTGCGGCTGGCACCGACCTTCCGCGGGTCCGGCCACACCGGGCTGGCGGCCGTGCTGCGCGCCCGGGGCGAATGGAACCGCGCCGAGGCCCTGTACCAGCAGGCCCTGACCCGCGCGCAGGACAGTGGGGACCTTCACCACCTGCAGCAGGCGCGCCGCGGCCTGGGCCACACGGCGCGCCTGCGCGGGCAGGGGCTGCGCGCCATTGAGTGGCTCACGCAGGCGGCCGTGACCATCCCGGCCGAGCGGGACCACGGCCACAGCTGGGTGCACGTGGACCTCGCGGCCGCGCACGTCTTCCTCCCCCAGCTGGACGCCGCACACGTGACGGACCTGCTGGACCGCACGGGCCCGCTGGGCAGTGAGGACGCGGCCCGCGCGGTGATCGTCCGCGCGGAACTCGCGCGACGGCAGGGGCACCTGGACCACGCCCGGCAGCTGCTGCGGGACCTGAACCCCCGCATGCTGTGGACGCGGGAGGAAGCGGCGGCCCAGCCGGAGTTGTTCGCGCTGCTGGGCCCGGACGCGCCCTCTCCCCTGCCCCGCGCCGGGACGCTGCAGGTGACCGTCACGGCGGCCGGGTACCCCGAGGTGAGCGTCAGTGGGCGCCCGGTGTCGCTGCCGGACCTGGCGGTGGTGGCGCTGGTCGCGCTGCTGGACGCGGGTGGCACCCTCGACGCGGAGTCGCTGGCGGACGCCGTGCGCGACGACGCGCCCCGGTCTGCCCGGCAGCGGGCGCAGCGGGTGTCGCGCGCGCTGCAGGCCCTGCGCGGCGGGCTGGGCTGGCCCGGCAGCGTCACGCACGTCCGGGGCCGGTACCAGCTTGATCCCGGCGCGGCCTGGTCGTACGACATCCTGAACCTGCAGCGGGCCGGGCAGCCCATCCCGGCGTTCCTGCGGGGCGTGCATGCCTTTCCGTGGGTGCTGGACCGGGAGCAGCACCTGCTGCTCGGCGATCCGGACTGACCGCAGCTGGAGGTAAGGCCCTGGGGCCAGCAGCGGGCCCTGCGGCCGGCCCCCGTGGCCACGTGCGGGTCCCGGGCGGCGGCGGTCAGTCGGCCGCCAGGGAGGCGCCACCGAACCGGGCGAGGGCGTCTCGCATCTCGGCCAGCCACGCGGCGCGCACGTCGAGGGGAGTGAGCACCTCGGCCCGCGCGCCCCACGACAGCAGGAACGGCATCAGGTCACGCGGCAGGCCGGTCTCGTCCACGCCGGCGTAGAACTCGATGTCGACGAAACCGTCCCCGCGGATCAGGGTCGCCTGCGGGAAGCCGCCCTCCAGCACCCGGTAGGCGGCCTCTGGGTCGAAGCGGACGGTGACGGTCACGCCCTGCTCGCTGCCGATGACGCCCCAGGCGTCGGACAGGTACGCCTGCGGGTCGAAGCCGGGATCGGGGTCGTACCGTTCGGCGAGCAGGTGCAGGTTGGTCATGCGCGCCAGCTTGAACATCTCTACCCGGTCCGTGGCGCGGTTGAGGCCGATCACGAACGGGGCGAGGTTCGTGCGGCTGATCTCCACGAAGTACACGCACAGTTCCACGCCGGTGCGCAGGATGCCGTTGCCCTCGCGGTGATCGAAGTGCAGCACCTGCCCGTCCAGCCACGCGCTGCCGATGACTTCCATCTGCCGGTCGGTGAACATGGTGCCGCCCCCGCCACGCAGGCTGGCGTTCAGGGTGTGACGGACCCGTTCCGGCAGCGCGAGGGACAGCGTGGTCAGCGCCTGCCGGTAGTGGCCGCCCAGCGCGGGGGAATGATGATGCGCCAGGCGCAGCGCCGTGTAGGCGGCCAGCACCTCGGTCGGCCGCAGGAGGGTCCCGCTGCGCGGGATGACGTACTGCCCGGGCGTCTGCTCGTGCACGGGGTGTCCCATCCGGCGCAGGGCTTCGAGGTCGCGCTGGACACTGCGCTGCCCGATACCGAACCGCTCGGCCAGCTGGGCGGTGCTCTGGGGGCGGGCCTGCAGTTCGGCGAGCAGCGCGGTGAGGCGGTGGGATTTATGCCAGCTGCGGGGCGTCCGCTGCGGGTCAGTGGCGTGGTCCGGCCTGTCGTCCGGGGCGTACGTGCTGGTCATGCGCGCACCGTAGGTCAGGCGTGACACTCGCCTGACCGCAGCTTGTAATATAGTTCACTTCTATAGAAAATCTGCGCCAATCACGATCAGATCATCCCCTTTGCATATGCGGCCCATGTCCCAGCGCGAGCGCGGCCACCGCTGCACCCCCCTAAAGCGTCTTTCCGAAAGAGCTGTTCACTATGGCCAGGCGGACTTGTGAAGCTGTGCAGGAGAGCGAGTGAATTTTACAGACCAGGACGGAATGGAACCGTTGCGAAGCAGAAAATGGGGGCATCAGACGCCTGCTGTCCTGATGCCGTAATTCGGAGCACGGCTCCAACCGGCATTGGCCAGACCGAAGTCCAGACTCCGGCGTTCGCATGACCGCCGACACCATCAACGCGGGCATCACCGTCATCGGGAAGCCGGACTCACAGGGAGCTGACTGTCACGGGGTCACACTGACCTCTTCGGTCGGGGCGCTGATCTCCCCCTCGCTGCTGAGGGCCCGCAGCACATACCGGGAGTCGGCCTTGCCGTCCGGGTCGGTGTAGGTGAGGTCGGGCAGCACGTCCGAGACTTCCAGAAGGCGGGTGCCGTCCAGGCGGTACACCACGTACCGCGCGGGTGCGGCGCCGGCCGTCCAGGTCAGGCGCACGCCCCCTTCTGGCAGCAGGGCGGCGCGCACGTCCGTGGGCCGGGTGCTGCCTGCCGGTGCGGGTCGGCTGGCGGTGACGGGCGCGGCAGGTTCCGAACGGTTGCCGGTGCGGTCCAGGCTCCGCAGGGAGTAGCGGTACGCCACGCCGGGGACTCCCGTGGCGTCGGTGTATGTGCGCGCCGGGGCGTCCACGCTGCCCACGACCGCCGGGTCCGACGCCGGGGCGGCGCGGGTGATCTCGAACCGGGCGAGGTCCGGCACTTCGGACTGCGCCCAGGTGAGGGTCACGCCAGCGGCGGTCACGGCGGCCGGTTGCAGTAAGGGTGGTGGGGGTGGGGTCACGTCCAGCAGGGCGGCCGCAGCCGGAGCAGACGGCAGGGAATTGACGCGGCTGGAGTTCACGGCCAGCACGCGGTAGTGATAGCGGGTCTGCACGCCCTGCGGGATGGCGTCCACGTACGTGGTCCCCGTGATGGGCAGGCCGGTCAGCAGGAATTCCGGCGCGGTGGGCGGGTCCCCCTCGGAGCGGTAGACCCAGTACCCCGTCAGGTCGCGTTCTGTGTTCGCCGTCCAGGTCAGGGTCAGGGTGTCCCGGCCGGGCGTGACGGTCACTCCGGCGGGTGCGGCGGGCGGAGTGAGGTTCTGTCCGGTGGCGGCCGTCAGCGTGCCCCGGCCGCTCACCTGCCCGGTGTCGTCGGCGGCGGCCAGGGCGTACAGGTAGGGTACGCCGCCCTCGACCTGATCCACGTAGCTGCGGTCGGTGGGGGTCAGCTTCGCCACGGCCGTCAGGGTGTCCGGCGTGGTGCCGCGCAGCACGATCACCGAGCGCACGCGCGGGTCGGTTCCGGGCGTCCAGGCCAGCGTCACGGTGCGGTTTCCCGGCGTGGCGCTGGCGATTTCCGGGCTGGGGATGGGCGTGTCCTCGCGGGCGGTCAGGGTGACGGGCGCGCTGGGCGCGGACTCCCGGCCAAACAGGTCCACGGCACTGACCTGATACCGGTACGTCTGGCCGGGCCTGGATTCCTCGTCCGTGAAGACGTCCCCTCCCGGTTCCCGGGTGATGAAGAACGGAGCGGGTTCCAGTCGCGTGTAACTGCCGGTGGCGGCGGCGCGGAACACGTTGTAGGCAACGACGGCGTGGCTGTCGTCGGGGGGCGCGGCAGTCCAGGTCAGGCGCGCCGGCGCTCCACCCGTGACGGTCAGGTTGGTCGGGGCGGGAACCGGCGGGGTGGGGCCGGTGCGGAAACTGGCGCCGCCCACGCGGGTGCGGGCGCCCCCGTTCACGGCGTACACGGTGGCCGTGTAGGCGCCCGGCTGCAGGCCCGTCAGGGTGGTCTGAATGCCCAGCGCGCGGGCCAGGGCGGGGCGGGCCACCACGTTCAGGTTGAAGATGGCGCGTTCGAAACTGCTGTCGGCCGTGAGCGGTGCGGTGTAGACGGAGGTAATGGCGTCGTACTCCTCACGGGAGATGCCGGAGGCCGCCGTGAAGGGCTGCGGTGAGGCGACGGGAATGTCACGTTGGGACGTGCCCGTCACCTGAACGACGAACCCGCCTGTCGGAATGACGTCTCCGGGCAGGTACCACCGCAGGTGGGCTCCGTCCGGGGTCGGCAGGACGACCAGGCCGGTCTTTTCGGTTCTGGTTGGCGTGGTCTGGGTCACGGTGGTCCGGTCGGGGCCACTCTGGGCCGTGGCAAGGCCGACGCTGCTGAGGAGAATCAGGGTGGTCAGGGTGCGCATGGGCTCCTTTGAACGGATGCGCGGGCCACCTCACGGCAGCCCGCGCGTCGTCAGAATTTCAGCGTGACGTCGGTGCTGATGGTGATATCGGGGATGCCGGAAATATCAATCGTTCCGGACGCTTTGCCTGTGAAGTAGCTGTCGTTGTCCGCCAGATGCACGTTGCCCTTGAGGGTCACCGACAGGGCGGCCGAGGCTTTGATCTTCCCGCATTCACCGGAGGCTCTGGCCGCGGCGCTGAACGACACCGCGCCGTCCAGCGCGAAGGGAGCGGACTGGATACCCAGGTCGAGGTTCGAGCTGTACGCTCCAGAGATGCCGTATTTCGCGGTGCACAGGAAGAAGCTCTTCTGCCCGCTGAGCGAGAACTCCTTGCTGACCCCGACACCGAAGCGGATACGGTCCGGATTGATCATCAGGTAGCCGTTGCCCGACGTGACGTTCTTGACCTCGACCTTGATGGGGTTTTCCCTGGTGCCGACGTACAGGTGGCTTCCACGGGCGCCCGCGTACTGCTCCAGGAATCCGCTCAGCTTGATGATGCTGCCGAAGGTAAGGGGAGGGAGCTTCGAGCAGTCGAGCCCGGCCACGGCTGTGACGCCTCCAGAGCCCACGCAGCCCTGAAGCAGGAGGCCGCCCTGGGAGTTGACGTCGAGTTTGGCCCGGCCCTGGGGCGTCTTGCGGTCCCAGGTATCGCCACTGTTGACCACCCAGAGATCACCCGTGAGGTCCACTCCGCCCTGTCCCTGTCCACCCTTGCCGGTGATGATCCCCCTGACATACGTCTTGGGCGGCGCGATCGGCGGACCCGTCAGACCCTGACGACTGGTGTCTTGAGTGGGCTCGACCAGCATGCTGAGGGTCATGCCCCCCTGGACGGCCTCGTACGGCCCGGCAGTCCGGAACACCGGATCGCGGTCCAGTCCATTGGGCCAGTCCATGTTCACGGTGTACCCACCGAACAGCTCGTACACCTCGACGTTTTTGATGCCCACGGTCAGGTTGTCGAAGCCGGAGGCAACGTGGAACAGGATGGACCCGTACCCGACCGAGTCGGTGCCGCTGTCCGCCACAAAGTTAGGGGTTGGGCCGGTCCGCCCGAACGTCGCCTTCGCGTCGGCTTCCAGCAAGCCCAGCACTTTCAATCGGCCTCCACCGGTAAACGTCAGTGCGCCCTGATCGTTGATCACACCGTCCAGGGTGATGTCGTAAATGAGGTTGGCCGCGTGGATGCGCTCGGTGGTAAACCGCACGTCTTTCCCGCCGTTCACCCAGAACAGCGACTTGGTGTTCTGCTCGACGGGCAGCTTGGAATTGACTTCGAGGCGCCCGTTCAGTCCCAGGGTGTAGCCTCCGCTGCTCTGCCGCTCGATACCCACCTCCGCAATCGAGAAGGGGTATCCGTACAGACTCGTCAGGCCCGAGGTGGCACCCCGCCACGCCTGGCCGTCCAGACTGACATTCCCCAGGGGGTCCATGCGGAGATTGCTGAGAAGCACGTCTCCGCTCTTCCCGATTTTCCAGTGGGCGTTGGCAAAGACGATGTCGGCCACCGGGCGTCCGGCCTGGACGGTCCAGGTGCCAGTCCCCAGTTCCAGGGTGGTCTGGCCGAAGGTGTGGGTGACCGGTCCGTTCGCACGGACGGTCCACCTCGCCCCGGCAGCCGCCCTGGCATCCCAGCCGATGTTCAGGTCCATCGTCTTCTCGACCAGGGGAAGCGGCAGCGACCCGGTGCTGCTCAGGGCCGAGATGCGCCCCGCAAGGACCTCGGCGCGCAGCTTGCTCAGACTCACGGTCCAGCCCAGCAGGTCCGTCTGAGCCGTGGGAACGTCAAAGGTGGTGACGAACCCGGACACGTTGTACGCGGCGGCCCCGGTCACGGTCAGAGGCGACGTCAGGATGGGGCTGCCGACCGTGACGTTCGCGGCCGGGAACACCAGACCCATCCAGTCGGTTGATGGGGCGACCTGATTCCCGGAGGCGGCGGCCAGTTCGTCGGCATTCCTGCTGCCCGACAGGTCGAGAATGGCCGTATTGGCACTGAGCGTCAGGCCGTCTTCAGCCAGGGGGGTCGTCAGCGGGCCGCTCAGGGCCAGTGGGGCCAGCAGGTGGCCGTTGTCGTCCAGCGGGGTGCTGTTCAGGGCCATGCTGACGTTGCCGCCAGCTACTGGAAGCGTCACGGTGCCGCTCACGGCCACACCGTCGCGGCTGAGACTCAGGGTGCCGAGGGTGACCGCAGCGTCGCCGAGCGCCGCCAGACTCAGGCGCCGCGACCCGAGATCCACGGTGACTGCCGTCGGGGTGCCGACCACGCGGGCCACGCTGCCGCTGACGGTGGCCTGCACGTTGGCGAAGTCGACCGTGTACCGCCCCAGGTCCCGGCCGGCGACCACCAGTGAATTCACCACGCCGCGGCCGGTCAGGCCATCGGGGTTGGCGTTCTCAAGGGACGTGACCTGCACGACCGTGCCGCCGAACCGCACGGTTTCGGGGACATCCAGACGGTAATCGAGGTCCAGCCGGACCGGAGCGGACTGGCCGGGCTGGGTGTACTCGAACGTCAGCGTGTGGCGCCCAGGACGCTGCTCCGTGAACTCCTCGGTGAACTCCCTGGTCCGGGGGTTCGCGTCGCCCTGAAGGTCCAGGGTCGTGGTCCTGACCGGCTGGCCGTCGATCAGCCAGCGGCCCGACACGCGGCCCTCTCCGACGAAGGGAAGGTCCAGCGTGACCCGGAAGGGCTGGGAACTGGTCAGAGTGAAGAAGTCGTTCTCGGAAAGGACGCGGCCGCCCTGCTGCACCCACAGCACGGACGCGCGGCCCAGCTGGAGGGTGACCTTGACCTGAATGGTCAGGGTGGCGCGCGGCACGAGGGTACGCCGGGGATCGTACGCCAGGAGGGTCACCACGTAAGTCCCCGACCGGGTGTACAGGGTCCGCAGGACGGTGTCGGTCGTGGTGGAGCGCTGCACGCCGTTGCCGTAGTCGATGATGTATTCCATGCCCGGCAGCACGCCGCTCAGGTCGAACCGGTAGCCGACGCCGCTGTCGTCCACTTCGGCCACCCGGATGCTTTCAGTGGCCAGCAGCCCCACCGCCACGTCCGCCGTCGTGGATTCCAGGTTTAGTCGGTCGGAACGTTCCGGGCCGACCGTGATCGTGTACCGACCGAACGTCGTGTACGCATGGGTCAGGGTCACCTCGGTCTGTCCGGTCACGGTGTCACTCGTGTCGCCCCAGTTGACGGTGTACCGGACCGCAGGAACGAGGCCACTCAGGCGGGCCGTCACGGTGAGGGTGGTGTTCCCCCCGCCGGTGACGGTCAGGACGGCAGGCTGGGCTGTGATGGCGATGCTGGCGCTCGCCGGATCGACGCGCGTGGCACGGACGGTGACCGTGTAGTCGGAGGGCAGCGCGTACTCATGCGTTCTGGCGGCTGAAGTCGTGCCCGTGACGGTCTCGGTCGTGCCGTCGCCCCAGTCCAGGGCGTACGTCAGGCCAGCTTCCAGGCCCGAGATCCTGGCCGTGGCCTTCAGGTGGTCAGCGCTCAGGGCAATCGTGGTCGTCACGTTCAGAACGATGAATTTGTCGCTGGACGCCTGGCCGCTGACCTTCAGAGCCACCCGGAAACCCCGGTCGACCCCCTGGCCGACGGTGGTGTACTGGTGGGTCACGTCGGCCGTGGTGACACCGGTAACGGTGGTCTCCGGGCTGCCGTCGCCCCAGTTCAGGGTGTACGTCAGCTGGGGAATCAGTTCACGGAGGCGCGCCGTGACGGTCAGGCCGTCGGCGGTCAGGGACCAGATCGAGGAGGTCTCAGGCACCCTGACGGTCAGGGCGTACGAGCGGGCCGTGCCAGGGGACGAGATGGTGAACAGTCCCGGCGTCAGGTAGACATGGGACCGCGTGGCTGTTGTCACGCCCGTGACCGTCTCGACCGTCCCGTCACCCCAGTTCAGGGTGTACACGGCGGTTTCGACCAGGTCGAGCAGCTCGGCGGTCACGGTCTGCCCTAGATCGACCGTCGCGGAACCCGTGGCCGCAAGACCGACCAGCAGGTCGTAGCGGGGCAGATTGGATGTGACGTCGATACTCAACGGGGGCGTCCCGGCGTGCGTGATCTGGACGGTGAAGGTGCCGCGGTCAGCGTAGGTGTGCCTCACCACCGACGTCCGGTCCGTCGCCACGAACGTCTCAGTGACGCTGTCGCCCCAGTTGACCGTGTAGGAATCGCCGATCAGCAGATGGCTGAGACTGAGGATGACCGAGAGGTCCTGCCCGGAGACCGTGGCGGTGGGGGTGGGAATCGTGGCCGTCACGGTGGCGGTCACGGGCGTGGTCTGTGCCGAGCCGAGCGTCACGGCGTAGGAGCCGGGCTGGGCGTAGGCGTGGGTCTTCTGGGTGGTGCTGGTGCCGCTCACGTTGTCCCTGGTGCCGTCACCCCAGTCCAGGGTGTACGTCACGCTCGGGACCAGCGTGGACAGGCGGGCGGTGACGGCATCCCGCACGAAGGTCGTGGCAGGAGTCACGTCCAGCACCGGGGTTGGCGCGGTGACCGTCGCCGTGGCCGTCACGGTCACGGTGGACGAGGAGCTGAGGGTCACCGTGAAGCGGCCCAGTTCGGCGTACGTGTGGCTGCGCTGGGCCGTGCTTGCGCCCGAGGCGACGGTCACGACTTCAGAGGTGCCGTCACCCCATTCGAGGCTATAACTCCCGGCCATCAGGTTGGACAGACCAGCGGTGACCGGGGTACCCAGGGTGACGGAGGCGGGCGTGACGGTCAGGACCGGCACCGGCGCGACCACTGTCACGACCGTGCTGAAAGCTGCCCGGCTGCCCGTGGCGAGCACGGAAATACCGTACTGCCCGGGGCGCGGGTAGGTGTGCGTGAGGCTGGCGGTGGTGGCCGTGGCCGTGACGACCTCGGTCACGCCGTACTCCCAGGTGACCGTGTACTCGGAGCCCGGCAGCAGATTCCCCAGGTTCAGGGTCGCGGTCAGGGGAGCGGTGGCGGCGGCGGTGCCAGTCGGGGTGGCAATGGTCACCGTGACGGTGGCGGAGGCGACCGTGGAACCGTTCAGGGTCAGGGTGACCCCGGAGGTGCCTGCCTCCGCGTAGGCGTGGGTGCGCTGCGCATCTGCGCTGCCGCTCAGGGTGTCGGCGGCGCCGTCGCCCCAGTTGAGGACGTAGTCCTGGCCGGGATACAGCCCCGTCACACTGGCGGTGATGGTCTGTCCTATGGCCGCGCTCGTAGGCGTGACCGTCAGGGTCGCGTCGGGCACGGACACCGTGACGCTGGCCACCACCGGGGTGCTCACGCGCGGGTGGCGGACTTCCACCCGGAAGGTGCCCGGGCGGGCGTACGTGTGCACGAGCGTCACGGCCGGGTCACCGTTCGGGTTCAGGAACGTGTCGGTGCTGCCGTCGCCCCAGTCCACCCGGTAGGCATCGACGGACGAGGTGGTCCTCATCAGGTTGCCGACCGTCACGGTCACCCGAAGGTCACTGGGCGCAAAGGTCAGCGTAGGCACCGGGGTCTGATAGTTCAGGGTCACGGTGCCCTGGGCCGGCGTGCCGCCCCCGGCATTCCTGACCGTCACCGTGTACGTGCCGTTCCTGGCGTACTCGTGCGTCAGGATCTCGGTCAGGCCGCTCCCGGGACTCACAAACGTCTGCACGGACCCGTCGCCCCACTCCACGCTGTACGGGTAGTCGGAAGACGGCACCGGGATCAGGTGGCCGACAGTCAGCGTAACCCTGAGGTCACTCTCCCGGAAAGCGAGAGTCGGGGTGGGTACGCTGACCGTGACGAGGGCCGTGACGGGCATCACGCCCTGGGCGCTCAGGGTAATGGCAAAGGTGCCCGTCAGGTATTTCTGACCGTCATTGAACGCGTGCGTGCGCGTGGCAGTGGCCACGCCGGTGAGGGTCTCGGTGGTGCCGTCCCCCCAGGCCAGCGTGTAGGTCAGGCCTGGCGTCAAGCCCGAGAGGGTCGCCGTAACGGGCTCACCGACGGCCACGTCCGTGGGCGTGACCGACAGGGTGGCGGCCGGGGCCGTCACAGTCACGGTTGCGTCGGCCCGTTCACCCGTGCTCATGGATACGCGCACGGCGTACGTGCCGGGGCGTGCGTATGGGTGCGTCAGTGTCGCCTGCGCGGCCGTGGCCGTCAGGGCTTCCGTCTTCCCGTCACCCCAGGTCACGGTGTATGTCAGGCCCGTGACCAGCTGCGAGACCCGGGCCGTGACCGTCAGACCGGTGGCCTCCACGCTCAGGGCGGGGGGCGCACTCAGTGACAGGGTGGCATTGACCGGGGTCATCCCCTGGGCCGTCAGGCGAAGCGTGAAGGAGCCGGATTGAGCGTACGCGTGCGTCAGGCGGGCCGCAGTACCCGTAGGCGTCACCGTGTCGGTGGTGCCGTCTCCCCAGTTCAGGGCGTACGTCTGACCGGCCACGAGTTGCGCCAGGTCAGCCGCCGCGTCCAGTCGCAGGGCAGTCACGTTCAGGGTTGCAGTGGGCAGCTTCAGCGTGACAGTGGTCGCCACAGGGGCGCCGCGCTGCGGCGTGACCTGGATGGTGAAGCCGCCGGGCTGCGCGTAGGTGTGCGTTAGCTGCGCCGTAGCGTCCGTGGGCGTCAGGGTTTCAGTCGTTCCATCGCCCCAGTTGATGCTGTAGGCGTACCCGCTGAGCAGGTTCCCCAGGTTCAGCGTCGCGGTCAGTCCATTCCCGGTGGCGCTTGCGGTCGGGGCGGGCACCGTGGTGGTCACGGTGGCGGTGACGGTCGCGGTGGCGTTCGAGGTAAGTCTGGCGGTGAAGGTGCCCGGCGTCGCGTACGTGTGCGTCCTCTGTGCGGTGGCGGTCCCGGTGAGCGTCTGCGTGGTGCCGTCGCCCCAGTCGAGGGTGTAGGTCACGGCGGGTACGAGGTTGCCCAGGGCAGCGGTAACCGTCTGGCGAATCTGAGCGCTGCTCGGGGTAACGGTCATGGTTGGCGTTCCGGCGGACAGGGTGGCGGTGGTCGTCACGGTCACGCCGCCCTGCGGCGTGACCCCGATCGTCACCGTGCTGGGCTGCGCGTACGTGTGCGTCAGCTGTGCCATGGCAGCCGTGGGCGTCAGGGTTTCGATACTTCCGTCGCCCCAGGTGATGCTGTAGGCGTACCCGCTCAGCAGGTTCCCCAGGTTCAGCGTCGCGGTCAGTCCATTTCCGGTGGCGCTTGCGGTCGGGGCGGGCACCGTGGTGGTCACGGTGGCGGTTATCGGCGTGGTGCTGGCACTCGTCAGCGTTACGGTAAAGGTGCCCGGCGTCGCGTAGGTGTGGGTCTTCTGTGCGGCAGCCGTTCCGGTGACCGTCTCGGCCACCGTACCATCGCCCCAGTCGAGGGTGTAGGTCACGGCGGGCACGAGGTTGCCCAGGGTGGCCGTGACGGTCTGGCGGATCTGAGCGCTGCTCGGGGCGACCGTCATGGTCGGCGTTCCGGCGGACAGGGTGGCGGTGGTCGTCACGGTCACGCCGCCCTGCGGCGTGACCTGGATGGTGAAGCCGCCGGGCTGCGCGTAGGTGTGCGTCAGCTGTGCCGTGGCGACCGTGGGCGTCAGGGTTTCGATACTTCCGTCGCCCCAGGTGATGCTGTAGGCGTACCCGCTCAGCAGGTTCCCCAGGTTCAACGTCGCCGTCAGCGTGGACGACGTTGCATTCACCGTCGGAGTCGGAACCGTGGTGGTCACGGTGGCGGTGACGGTCGCGGTGGCGTTCGAGGTAAGTCTGGCGGTGAAGGTGCCCGGCGTCGCGTACGTGTGCGTCCTCTGTGCGGTGGCAGTCCCGGTGAGCGTCTCGGTGGTGCCGTCGCCCCAATCGAGGGTGTAGGTCACGGCGGGCACGAGGTTGCCCAGGGTGGCCGTGACCGTCTGGCGAATCTCGGCGCTGCTCGGGGTGACCGTCATGGTCGGCGTTCCGGCGGACAGGGTGACGGTGGTCGTCACGGTCACGCCGCCCTGCGGCGTGACCCCGATCGTCACCGTGCCGGGTTGCGCGTAGGTGTGCGTTAGCTGCGCGGTGGCAGCCGTGGGGGTCAGGGTTTCAGTGGCTCCGTCGCCCCAGGTGATGCTGTAGGCGTACCCGCTCAGCAGGTTCCCCAGGTTCAGCGTGGCGGTCAGTCCATTTCCGGTGGCGCGTGCGGTCGGGGCGGGCACCGTGGTGGTCACGGTGGCGGTGACCGGCGTGGTGCTGGCACTCGTCAGCGTCACCGTAGACGTGCCCGGCATCGCGTACGTGTGCGTCCTCTGTGCGGTGGCAGTCCCGGTGAGCGTCTCGGTGGTGCCGTCGCCCCAGTCGAGGGCGTAGGTCACGGCGGGCACGAGGCCACTCAGGGTGGCCGTGACCGTCTGGCGAATCTGAGCGCTGCTCGGGGTGACGGTCAGCGTGGGGGTTCCAGCGGACAGGGTGGCGGTGGTCGTCACGGTCACGCCGCCCTGCGGCGTGACCCCGATCGTCACCTTGCCGGGCTGCGCGTAGGTGTGGGTCAGTTGCGCGGTGGCAGCTGTGGGTGTGAGGGCTTCAGTGGTTCCATCGCCCCAGGTGATGCTGTAGGCGTACCCGCTCAGCAAGTTCTCCAGGTTCAACATCGTCGTCAGCGTGGACGACGTCGCACTCACCGTGGGGGTCGGGACCGTGGTGCTCACCGTCGCGGTGACGGGCGTGGTTCCCGGTGAGGTCAGCGTGATGGTGGAGGTCCCGGGCTGCGCGTACGCGTGGACCTTCTGGGCTGTGGGGGTTCCGGTGATCGTTTCGGCGGCTGTACCGTCGCCCCAGTCGAGGGTGTAGGTCAGGGTGGGGGTCAGACCGGCCAGATCGGCGGTGACCGTCTGTCCGGCGGGTGCGCTGGCGGGCGTGGCGGAGAGGGATGCGTCCGGCACGGTCAGCGTGGTGGTGGTCGTCACGGGGGCGCTGCCGTGCGGCGTGACCGTGATGGTCACCGTACCGGGCTGCGCGTATGTGTGCGTGAGCTGCGAGGTCGTGTTGGTGGCGGTGAGTGATTCGGTGGTGTCGCCCCAGGTCACGGTGTAGGAGTAGCCGACGAGCAGGTTGCCCAGGTTCAGCGTGGCGGTCAGTCCGTTTCCGGCGGCGCTGGCGGTGGGCGTGGGGACGGTCACGGTCACGGTGGTGGTGACGGGAGACGTTGCGGCACTCGTGACGGTCACGGCGACCGTTCCCGGTCTGGTGTAGGCGTGGGTTTTCTGCGCGGTGGCCGCGCCTGTGGTGGTGTCGGGGACGCTGCCGTCGCCCCAGTCCAGACGGTAGGTCAGGGTGGGTTCGAGGTCGGTCAGGTCGGCGGTGACGGTGTCGAAGACGGTCGTGCTGCCGGGCGTCACGGTCAGGATGGGGTTGGGGTAGGCCACGGTGACGGTGGTGGTGGCGGTGGAGCCGCCCTGCGGCGTGACCTGAATGGGGTAGGTGCCGGGCTGGGTGTAGTCGTGCGTGACCTGAGTGGGGTCGCCGTTGGTGTATGTGGTGTCGGTGGTGCCGTCGCCCCAGTCGATGACGTATGCGTAGTCGATCACCACGGTGCCGATGTTCAGCGTGGCGGTGAGTCGGTTGGCGGTGGCGGTCAGGGTGGGCGTGGCGATCCCCACCTGGACGGTCGTGGTCACGGGTGGGGCGTTCGGTTCGGTCAGGGTGACGGTGTACGTGTCGGCCCGCGAGTACCGGGTGGTGCGCTGCGCGGTCGTGCTGCCGGTCAGGGTGTCGGTGAGGCCGTCGCCCCAGTCGAGGGTGTAGGTCAGCGCGGGATCGAGGTTGGTGATGTCGGCGGTCACTGTCTGCCGGACGGTGGGGCTGGTGGGCGTGACCGTGAGCGTGGGGGCCGCCGTCTGCGCGTGACCGTGGCTGGAGATCTGAAGGCCGGCCAGGGTGACGAGCAGGGTGAACAGCCAGTGCAGGCCGCGCGCGGCGGTCCCGGCGGGCGGGCGGTCAGGCGGGGGAGCGTGAGCGGTGAGATTCATTTGGACTCCAGGGTGCCGAAGCGGTAGCGCAGTCCGGCGCCGTAGCGGTATGCGGCGGGCGCGGCGGGCGCGGCCGACTGTTCGTAGCGGGCGCTGGCGCTGACGTCCAGTTGGGGGGTGACGGCGTAGGTCACGGTCAGGTCGGCGCGGCCGGTCAGGGCTGCGCTGGTGTTGGGCGTGATGGGACGGCTGAGGTTCAGGCCCAGGCCCAGCTGTGCGCCGAGTGGGCCGCCGGCGTAGGTCAGCGTGCCAGTCGCGGAGCCGGTCGTGCCGGTCGGGGCGCGGGTGTACGAGACGTTCAGTCCGCCCTGCCAGGGGCGGCCCTGCCCGCTGACGGATGCCTGGGCGCTCGTGGTGGGTTCGGTGCCGGGCGGGGTGGTGAGGCTGGCGGTCACGCCGAAGCGCAGCCCACCGGCCTGGGTACTGACGTCTGCGGCGTACGTGGGGGTGGCTGTGGCCGGGGCGTAGGTGATGGTCGCGCCGGTATTCAGCTGCTCGGAGACCGTGAGACGCACGCCGGCGCCGACGGAGACCGCGGTGCCGCTCGTGGCGGCCGTGCCGCGCAGTTGCCAGCGGCCGGCCGAGTAGGCCAGCGTGGCGCTGGCGTTCAGGGGGCTGCCCTGTGCCAGTGAGGCGGTGGCGCTTGCGGTCACGGCGGGACTGACTTTGGCTGTGCCGCCGCCGCTGACGTTCCAGCGGGCCCGGCCGTTCTGGAGGTTCACGCTGGGCGCGAGGTAGGCGCTGGTGCCGCTGCGGACGTAGGTGAGTGAGCCGTTCACGCCGCCACTCCAGATCACCGTGTCCTGCGCGGGCAGGTCGACGGCGGTGGCGGTAGCGGCGGCACTCACGTTCAGTTCGCGGGTCAGGCGCAGGCTGCTGCCTGCGCTGACGGTGTGCGTGCGGTACCCGGACGTGGCGGACTGGTTGCCGGACAGGGCGTAGAGGGTGGTGACCGAGGTTAGGGCGAGGCCGTCGGCGGGAACCGGTGGGGCGTACGTGTACACGAGCGTGCCGCTCATCTCGCTGCGTCCGGCGGTGAGGTCGGCGCTGCGGCGGCCCGTGGCCTGGACGGTGTGCCGGGGGCGCGTGTACCGCACGCCGAAGGTGAGCAGGCTGCGTTCGGCGGTGGCGTCGACGGTGGCGGCGCTGGTCCCGCCGGTGGGCGTCTGGTAGTGCACGGAGACACTGGCACTGTCGAGCAGACTCAGGGGGGGCGGCACGCTGTAGAGGCGCAGCTGGAGTGATCCCTCGGCGGCGGCAGTGCCGGTGAGGGCCAGCGCCAGGACCGGGGCCAGGGGCCGTTTCATCCGGGGCCTGCGGGGGTGGGGTGCGTGGCCGAGGAGCTGGGTGGGCACGGCTCGGCGAGCCGGGAGGGAGCAGGGCGACTCATACCTAAAGTGCCTTTAAGCCAAGGCAGAAAAATCTCATGTGAGCACGCTAGGGCACGGGGCGTTACTGGGGTGTTATTCGCTGAATGTCGGAAGGGGCAGCGCCAGAAAGTTCGGTGGCGCGCCGCGTTCCAGCGTGCGGTACAGCGACCAGGCGCGGGTCCGCCACGCCCGGTCGTTGACACCGAGCGTCCGCGCCGCGTGATACTCGATCTCCGTCAGGCCAGCGGTCCGGCTGACCTGCGCCGCCTCCCGGAGGTCCGCAGCAGGGAGCGTCGCTCCAGGTAGGGTGGCGCGCAGCAGCAGCCCGCGGGCGAGGAACTCGTTCATCCGGCACGCCCGCGCCTGGTCCACCGACGCGTTGATCAGCGCCCGGGCCTCCGCGACCTCGCCGGACAGGACTCTGGCCTGGGCCAGCGCCTGCTGGGTGATCACGGTGGTCAGCGGGTAGGTCAGGGCGCGGGCGACCGCCTCGGCCTGCACGCCCCAGCGGGCGGCCACGTCGGCGTGACCGAGACCCGCATGGGCGAACACCAGGGTCGACAGCAGCAGGGAGAGCCGCACGGGATCACCGGTCTCCTGGGCCAGCGCGAGCACCGGTTCCATGAGGGCCGCCGCTTCCCCGCACCGGCCGGCCCGCAGCGACACGAGGCTCCGGCGGTGCCACTGATCGATCAGGTGGGGCGCGTACGCCCCGAGGGCCGGCTGGGCGGCGTCGAGTTCGGCCAGCGCTTCCCGCAGGCGGCCCTGGCTGGAGTAGACGGTCGACAGGTGCACCTGCCGCACGGCGGTCTCGAACGGGGATTCCAGGCTGGGCGCCGTGAGCAGCGTCTCCGCCTGCGCGAGGTCACCCATCGCCCAGTACGTCCAGGCCAGGTTCCACCGGTACCAGGCCGGATCTGGACTTCCGGGCTGACGGATCCGCGCGTGAATGCTCTCGTAGCGTCGGGCCGCTTCCACGAAGCGTCCGCCG
The DNA here is from genome assembly GCF_014648135.1 of Deinococcus sedimenti. Lineage (NCBI taxonomy): Bacteria > Thermotogati > Deinococcota > Deinococci > Deinococcales > Deinococcaceae > Deinococcus > Deinococcus sedimenti. Next base: position 61,380 of record NZ_BMQN01000012.1, read on the forward strand.
ACCCATAGGACCAGCGCGTGCTCGTTGATCAGTTCCGGGCGGTCAGGGTCCAGCGTCTGGGCCCGCACGATGGCCGCCTCGGCGGCGGTGAGCTGCCCGGCCCGGAGGTGAACGACGAACCGGGTGCGCCACACGTCCGCCTGTTCGGCGTCCGGCAAGGCCGCCAGTGCCGGTCCGGTCGCGCGGGTCACCTGCGTGACGGCCTCCTCGAGCCGGCCGCACAACCGGTACAGTTCGGCCAGCGCGGCGCGCAGCTGCACCTCGCGCCCTGCGTCCGGCGTGGCGTTCAGCGCGGCCAGCAGCGCCTGTTCCGCTGCGGCCGGATCACTGCCCCGCAGGGCCACGCCCAGCCCATACTGCGCGTCTCCTCCGCCCTCGCCTGCGGCCTGGGCCGCCTGCAGCGCCTGCCGGAAGTCCTGCGCGGCGTCCTGCCACGAGCCGTGGCCAAGGGCCACCCAGCCGGCCCTCACCCAGTGAGGCGCGGCGCTCGCGGGGTGCCCCGCCGCCTCCCAGTGCCGCGCGATCCGCTCGGGCACCGCGCCGGTCCCGGGGTCCTCCAGGGACGCCGCGATCCTGGCGTGCAGCAGCGCCTGCACCGGGCGCGGCACGCCCAGCAGCGCTGCCTGCGAGATCAGGTCATGGGCGAACCCGGGTCCACTCATGATCTGCGCTGCCTCCAGCTCCGCCCACGGCTCCGCGAGGTCCACGGGGTGCACCTCCAGGACCTGCGCGGCCAGGTGGGCGCTGAAGTCCGAGTCGGCCACGGCGGCCACGCGCGCCAGTCTCAGCGCCGGGGCGGACACCTGCTGCAGCCGTCGGCGCAGCGTGGGCAGCAGCTGCGACGGGACGGGCAGCTGGCCCGGCGGGATCGGCCCGGCCAGCGCGCCGGAGTCCGCCAGGGCCCGGAGGGTCTCGATCACGAACAGCGGGTGGCCGCCCGTGTGCCGCCACAGGGCCGGGATCAGGAGGGGCTGAGCGGGACCGGTCCGCAGCGCGAGAAAATCACCGGTGAGGTTCGCGACGTCGGCTTCGCCCATGGGGCCGAGGTCCAGCAGGGTGGCCTCACGCGCCTCCACACGCCGGGCGAGGGTCTCTCGTCGCGCAGCGGGCAGTTCGGCGTCCCGCAGGGTCATCCCCACCGAGATGCCCAGCGCCTGCCACGCCGGGTGAGCGGCCAGGAACATCCAGGCGTCCCAGCTCAGATCGTCCGCCCACTGCGCGTCGTCAATCAGCAGGGCGCCCGCCGGCCCGGACGTCGGGCGTCCACCCTGCAGGACGTCCGGGAGGACCGACACCACGAGCGCCGTCACGGCCTCCAGCAGGCGCCGCTGCGCCAGGGGCGAACTCAGGGGATTCGACGTGGGCCGACCCGGCCACATGTCCGGCAGCAGGTGGGCGATCTCCGCGCGCACCCAGTCGTCCTGCACCCGGGGAGCGGAGTGCGGCAGGTTCGCCTGGGCGTCCAGAAGCCGCCGCAGCGCCTGCCCGAGCATCAGGTACGGCACCGCCTCGTCGCCGGGCCGGGCGTCGAGGGTCAGCAGGGGACCGCGGGTGGTCAGGACCTCGCGCAGCAGCCGGGTCTTCCCCACTCCGGCCGGTCCACGCACCAGCGCCACCTGCCCTGCGTTCAGTGCGGCCGTCAGGTCGGCCCACTCGCGGGTCCGGCCGGTCAGGGGCGGCGTCCACGCGGCACTCGGCCCGGACCGGGCGGGTGGGGCGCCGGGACCTGCCGGGCGCACACCCGGCACCGGCTGCCGGATGGACGCGGCCAGCGCGGCCGTCTCGGGCAGCGGACTGACGCCCAGGTCGCGTCTGAGCAGGTCCTCAAAGGCCGTGAAGGCGGCCAGTGCGGCGCCGCGGTCCTCCAGGGCCAGGTGAAGGGTCATCACCAGGCGGTGCGCGGACTCCGAGAGGGGATCGAGGGTGAGGAGGTGCGTGGCCAGTTGCAGGGCGCGCCGGACCTCACCGGACTCGCGCGCCCGGTGGACTCGTCGCCACAACGCGGCGCGGCGCGCGTCCCGGTGCCGCTCCCGGGCCGCGCGCAGCCAGTCCTCGAATTCCGGGCAGTCGCTGAACTCCTGACCGGCCAGCACCTCATCGGCGCGCCGGTCATCCGTGTCGTCGGCGCGGTCGTCCGCACGCGGGTCGTCCTGGTCCGTGCCGGTCAGGTCACAGGTGACGCCCGCGCCGAGTTCCAGGGTCGCCTCGCCCAGCAGGAGGTTCGCACCGGTCTGGGACCGGATCCGCCAGATGGTCTGGCGCAGGTTGCTCCGGGCGGCCCGGTCGGGCACGTCCGGCCACAGCAGGCCCGCGAGCCGCGCCCGCGGCGTCTGGCCTCCCACGCATAGGTAGGCGAACAGGGCGGCAGTCTTGCGTTCCAGCGGGCGGGTGCTTCCGTTCACCGTCAGCGTGGGGCGGCCCAGCAGGTTCAGGTGAATGGACGCGTCGGGCACACCCGACAGTATGGGGGTCCGGCGACCGCCCCGGTGACGCCCCGGCGCAGAGACGCGGCGCGGATGCCGACACCGCGCCTGCGGAGACGCCGTCAGGACGGAGGGCCGCCGTTCAGGTGAGTGCCCGTGATGGGGCTGGGACAGACGGAACGGGCGACGTCGCCCGCTGGCTCAGCGCGGCCCCTCGCAGCTCAAGCGCCGGGTGGTCCGGGCCTGAGTCGTCCGGACGAGAGACGAGCGGCCGCACGGTCCACGCGCGCCCTCCCCGCAGCGTGCCGCGGGGGCGGAGACCGCCGGGCGCTGCCCGTGAATCGGTGTTCCCGGCGACGCCGGGAGGCTCGGCCCGCACCATGGAATGACTCCGGGTGGGCCTCATGGCGGGCGCGCCGGTGCCCTGTGCCCCGTGGGCGGATGCGGAGTGGCGCCGCCTGTTATTTGATGAAATAACGCCGGTCCGCAGACCCGCTAGTCTGACGGGGTGAAAACGATCACCGTGTTCAACCACGCCGGAGGGGCCGGCAAGACCAGCCTCGTCCGGGATGTGGGCTACGAGATGGCGCGCAGCGGGCTGCGGGTCCTTCTGATCGACCTCGACCCTCAGGCCAACCTGACCGGCTGGCTGGGGATCGACGGGGTCAACCGGCAGCAGACGGTCTACCCGGTGGCGGTCGAAGGCCACCCGCTGCCCGAGCCCACGTCGGTCCACGGTCTGAACCTGATCCCGTCCCACGTCAGTCTGGCGGTCGCCGAGGGTCAGATGATGGGCCGCGTCGGCGCCCAGAGTCGCCTGCGCCGCGCCCTGCAGGACGTCCGCGACCTGTACGACCTCGTGCTGATCGACAGTCCGCCCAGCCTCGGGCAGCTGTCCATCCTGGGTGCACTGGCCGCCGATCACATGGTCGTTCCGATTCCGACCCGTCAGAAGGGGCTGGACGCCATGCCCGGCCTGCAGGGTGCGTTCGCCGAATACCGGGAGGTGCGCCCCGACCTGACGGTCGCGCTGTACGTTCCCACCTTCTACGACGCCCGCCGTCTGCACGACCGGGAGGTGCTCACCGACCTGCGGGGCGCGCTCTCGCCGCTCGCGACGCCGGTACCCCAGCGCGAGGCGGTCTGGCTGGACTCCACCGCGCAGGGCGCCCCGGTCGGCGTGTACGCGCCGGGCAGCCCGGTACACCGCGACGTGCAGCAGCTCACCACCGACGTCGCTCAGGCCCTCGGCCTGCCGTACCAGGTGAACGCATGACGCGCCGCCCCCGTCCCGAGCGGCGCCGCGACCTCGCCGGCCTGATCGGCGCCGACGCGCCCGACCTGACCCGCCGGAACCTCCCCGACACCCACCTGCCGGTCACGGTCCTCACTCCCGGGCCGTCGCAGCCCCGCCGGGCCTTCGACGCCGGGAGCCTGGATTCGCTGGCGCGCAGCATCCGCGAACACGGCGTCCTGCAGCCCCTGCTGGTGCGCCCCGCCGGGAACCAGTACGAGATCGTCGCCGGTGAACGCCGCTGGCGCGCCGCTCAGCTGGCCGACCTGACCGAGGTGCCCGTCGTGATCCGCGACATCGGCGACACCGAAGCCCGGCAGATCGCCCTGATCGAGAACCTGCAGCGCGACGACCTGAACACCCTGGATGAGGTGGACGCGAAACTCGAACTGGTCGCCACCACCCTGAACGTCCCCCTCCAGGACGCCCGGGGCCGCCTGATGCAGCTCCTGCGGGAGGAACCCGGCGCGGATCACGCGGCATTGGAGCAGCTGTTCGCGGCGCTGGGTGAACAGTGGACGTCGTTCGCCCGCAACAAGCTCAAGATCCTGAACTGGCCCGCGCCCCTGCTGGCCGCCGTGCGTCAGGGCCTGGCGTACACGGCCGCCCAGCTGATCGCCCAGGCGGACCCGGCCCAGCACGAGCGGCTGATCACGCTGGCGCGGTCAGGCGCCACCCGCAGCGAACTGCGGGACGCCATTCAGCAGGGAAAAGCCCGCCCGGCCGCCCCGGCACCCGCGCAGGAGGTGGTGCGTCAGATGGGCCGGACGCAGTGGCTCAACAGCCTGACCGCCGATGAGACCCGGGACCTCGACCGCTGGCTGGCCCGGATGCCCGCGTCCCTCAGAGCCAAACTGAAATCCTGACGCCCGTCAGGCACCGGGCAGGCCGCAAGCGGGACGCCGCGCCGCCGACCGCTGGACCCTGACCCGGGTGCCGACTCACCACTGCAGCTGGCGCACCTGCAGGCCGTACCGCCCGTCCCGGTCCTCCCGCCAGGCCAGGATCACCTCACCGCCCGCGAGCCGGGCCAGGCGGGGCGTGCGCGCGTCACGCGTGGGATTCACGTTCAGGACCGTCGGCCGGCTCCAGGAGAGGCCGTCCCAGCGGGCGGCCAGAACCCGTCCCAGGCTCCCCTGCTCGTCGGTCCAGGCCACCACAGGGTGGCCGGAGGAATCCAGCAGCAGATCCAGGTCGGTGGCCTGACCGGCATTGACCGGCCCTCCCTGCGGCGCCCACTGCGCGCCGGTCCATGCGGCGACGAACACGGCGTCACGTCCCGGGACGCCCTCGATCCAGGCCACCGTGGGCCGGTCTCCGTCCTGCAGGACCAGTCGAGGCGAAGCGAGGTACGTCGGCGCGCGGCCGCTGACCGGTCCGCCCAGCGCCGTCCAGCGGCCGTCCCGCCACGCCCGGACGAGCAGACGCGTGGTCAGCACCTCGCCTTCGAGATACGCCACGAGCGGCCCGCGGGCGGTGAGGGCCAGCGCAGGACTGCGCGAGAACCGATCCAGCCGGTTGAGCGGGGCGCTCCGGGTCCACTGCCCGTCCGGGCCCCAGGTGCGGTAGGTCAGCCAGGTCTGCTGCTCGTTGGCGGCGTTGCGGCGGTACTCGCCGTGAATGAGGACCGGTTCGCCGTTCAGAGCGCCCACCGCGCGGGTGCGGGCAGCGGCGGGGGAACTCACGCCGAGGTACCGGGTCCTCCAGTCCGTCCACGCGCCACTGCGGAACGCCCGGAACACGATCACGTCGTTGTCTCCGTAGTTCTCGTTCCAGACCATCACAGGCGTACCCTGCGCGTCGACGCGCAGGTCCAGATTCGAGACCGGGCGAGGCTGATCGTAGTTCAGGATGTCTCCGACCGGCGCCCAGCGGCCCGCCGCCCACGCCTGCAGGCGCACCGCGCGGCCCTGGAACGCGCCGCGCCAGCTCGCCCCGCGCCGGTCGTCCTGAATGGTGGCCAGCAGCAGCCCACCATCCGGCGCGGCGGCCACCTGAAGGTCACGGACCGGCTGCCGGCTCAGGGGAGGCGCAGACCACGGAACGGCCCTCAGGGCCGGCCGGTTCCCACCACCCGCCAGGGCACTACTCAGGAGGGCGCCGCCCAGCAGGACACCCACGGCAAGGATTCGCATCAGGGCCATGGATCATTGTGCACACGCCGGCGCGCGCGGGGCCAGAGCGGACCCCGGCCTCACGCCGTCCAAGAGGACAGTGAGATCGCCAGCCGACGCCGGGCCACAGGTCACCCTGCATCTGCCCCAGTCTTCCTCGATCAGGGGGTCGCGTTGCGCGCCGAGCTCGACCCCTCCCGGCCATCTGGTGCCAGGACGGCCCGAATGGGTGGTGACACGCTGGTGACGTTGGAGCGACGAAAGACCCCCAGTGAGACCGCACGGCCGCTCGCCACCGTCGTCCCCACCAGAGACGAGCGGGACGAGTGCAGCGGGCCGGATGGTGCAGATGCGAGCCGGCAGGTCGAGACCTGCCTGTGCTCGTCGCCGTGATCTGAATCCGATCTGCGGGCACTCGTGTCGTCGTATGGTTGCAGCGAGTCACGGAGACCACGTGAGCGTACGCCACACCGTCGAGAACCGGAAGTGCACGAAGGCCTGCACCAGAACTCCAGTATTTGCCCACGTAGATCGTGACGCGGATGCCCTGCTCGCCCAGGAGACGGGTGAAGAAGGATCTGGCCGCTTCCGCATTCCTCTCACGAAGGAATACGCACAGGGCAACACCGTGTTCGTGACGCCCCCGCACAACCGATGGGTGAGGCCGCCGACACTCAGCCTGACGTGGTGGTACAGCCAGACGGCATATCCAATGACCTCACACGGGACTTGAGCTTCTGACGGCCCAGCGTCGCGTCACCCGGCGCCAACACGGTGTCACAACCCCCCTGGACCGAGCGGGAGATCCCGTCAGGTGCCGCAGAAGGTGCGGTAACAGGCCGTCACGTCTGCAGGGGCCGGCGCCACGTACTCCGCATGCTCGGGCGTCTCGTCGTACGGCCGCTGCACGGCCGCCAGCAGGCGCTGGAACGCCCCGAGATCCCCGTCGTCGGACGCGGCCGCGAGGGCTTCCTCCACGCGGTGGTTGCGGGGTATGACGGCCGGGTTGACCTGCCGCATGCGCGCCGCTCTGTCACTCCAGTCCGCGGCTGAACTTCCCTCGCGGTCCGCCCGTGCTCGCCAGCGGTCCAGCCACGCATCGAGCTCGTGCGGCTCGGTGAACAGTGCCCGCAGTGGCTCCTCGTTCCTGTCCGCCGCGTCGGCCAGTCGCCGCCACCCGAGCGTGAAGTCCACCCGCTGCGCCTGCAGCAGGGTCAGCCAGGCCTCCGCGAGCGCGCGGTCACTTGGGTCATCACTGACCAGACCCAGTTTCGCCCGCTGCCCACGGAGCAGCGCCGCCTCGTACCACGCCGGGACGGCGTCGATCACCTCGGTCGCCTGCTCCACCGCGCGCGCGACGGCCGCCTCGCTGTCCGCCCCGGCGATGAGCGGCAGCAGCGTCTCAGCCAGTCGGGCCAGATTCCAGCGGGTCACAGGGGGCTGGTTGCCGTAGGCGTAGCGCCCACCGTGATCGATGGAGCTGAACACCGCGTCCGGGTCGTACGCTTCCAGGAACGCGCACGGACCGTAGTCGATCGTCTCACCGGAGAGCGCCACATTGTCCGTGTTGAGCACCCCGTGAATGAATCCGACGTTCATCCACCCGGCGATCAGTGTCGCCTGCCGCTGCGCGACCCGCCGCAGCAGGCCGAGGTACCGGTCAGGCGTTCCCACCAGGTCAGGGTCGTGGCGGGCGACAGCATAGTCGGCCAGCAGCCGCACACGCTCCGTATCGCGGCGGGCGCTGAAGTACTGGAAGGTTCCGACCCGGAGGTGACTGGCCGCCACGCGGGTGAGGACTGCGCCCGGTAGGGCCCGCTCCCGGTGGACGGTCTCGCCGGTGGCGGTCACGGCCAGGGCGCGGGTGGTGGGGAGCCCGAGGGCATGCATGGCCTCCCCGATGAGCGCCTCGCGCAGCATGGGTCCGACGGCGGCCTTGCCGTCGCCCCGACGGGAGAACGGCGTGCGGCCGGAACCTTTGAGCATCAGGTCGCGGCGTTGACCGAGGTCGTCGATGATTTCACCGAGGAGCAGGGCGCGGCCGTCCCCGAGTTGCGGGGAGAACCCCCCGAACTGATGTCCGGCGTACGCCTGCGCGAGGGGCTCAGCTCCCTCAGGCACGTGATTGCCCGCGAAGATCACGGCGCCGTCAGGCCCATCCAGCAGCTCGGGGTTCAACCCCAACTCGAGCGCCAGTCCCCGGTTGAAGAACAGCAGGTTCGGCGCAGGTACGGTGGCAGGTTGCCATGGTGCGGAGCAGCCCGGAAGATCCCGGGCGTAGGTGTTCTCGAACTGGAACAGGACGGTCATGGCAGACAGTCTGGCGCCTTTCCAGACACGGACTGCATCCTGGCCACAGTTCGCCGCGGCTCAGACCGGAGGACAGGACGGTGCCGCCTCGGGAGATGGACGTGGCGGCGCGCTCTGAATGAGGGGCGGAGGAGGGCCGACTCACGCCCACTTCCGATGACTGGCCTGGGCCGAGTCTCTACTCGAAACTATCCAAACTTTGGGGCCAGCCCAACAGTGGCTCTTCCGTCACCCTGACGCGAACAACTGGCCACAGGCGTGTCGAGGGAACTCATCAACACGCCTGACAAGCGCGATCAACACCACCTTGTCGCCACTCACGGCGTGGACATCGGGGCGGCCTTCAGTCAGGCCTCGGCCAGTCGCACGTGCTGCAGGGCGTCCAGCAGCCCTATGGCGAACTCGTCCAGGGTGTGCTCGACCTTGGCCCGCGTGGCCTCCCGGGTGACCTGCGCGGATTCCAGGCGGCCCAGGATCAGCGCGAGGCGCAGCAGGGCGTACTCACTGACTGACAGGCGTTCGCGCAGCAGGAACTGTAGGGTCTTCATGGCCGCTTCGACCCGTTCTTCCAGACTGCCGTCCTCACTGGCGACTTCTTCCAGCGTGGGCATGTAGGTCGGCGCGGCCGGTTCCCTGCGGGCGACGGCCGGCGCAGCGTCAGGCGTGTCCGGGTACTTGCCGTGCTCGTCGCGGATGACGTCCACGAGCAGTGCCGAGCGGCTGCGGGCCCTGTATCCGCCGGCCAGGAGCGCCTCGAACTTTCGCAGGCGCGCTTCGACCCGCGTCTCCCCGAAATCCGTGATCAGCTTCTGCGCGACCGGGACGGACACCCGGTAGGTCCTGAGTGACTCCAGCAGGGGAGAGGAGACGTCCACGTTCAGGGGCACGAACTGGTACGTGATGGTCTGGGTTCGCCCCCGGCCCTCATAGGTGACGTCCTGGAGGTAGCCGCGGTGCATGAGTTCCTCGTGCGCGCCCTGAAGGGTGGCGCGGATCTTGTTGCTGCGTCGGTCCACGATCTTGCAGGCTTCCGCCCATTCGATGATGTTCACGGTGAACGATCCCTGCACGGTGCCCGGCGCGACCGGATCGTACCGCCGGGCGTCGAGCAGGCGGTACACAGCGCGGGTCTGGGGCCGCTCCAGGCTGGTGAGGAACTCCAGGTCGAGTGGTTTGGTGTACTGCGCGCGGATGGACCTCACGATCGGTTCGGCCAGTCGGATTTTCAGGACGCTGCCGCTGGACAGTTCGGTGGCTTCATCGTCGCTCGTGAATTCCAGTTCGGAGAGGTAGTTGAACGTGGCGGTGGTCCAGTGACCGCGCCCGTGATCGCGCCAGGCTTCCGAGGCCGTGTAGGTGGTGGTGCGCAGGCGGAACAGGGTCTGCAGGAGGCTCTGGTAGTACCGTCCGGACGTGTCGAGTCCGGCGCGCCGCAGAATCTGGTAGGCCGTGGTGCGGACGGTTCCGTCAGCGGCCGTGCCGGCCTCGGCGTACAGGTCGATGATGGCCGTGGCGATGTCGCCGTCCAGGCCGTGCGGTACGCCCCCGTACTTGGGGACGGCGTCGCAGGTCAGGCGGGCGGGGCGTCCGTCCACGTGAAACTCGACGGTCCAGCTGCTGTACGTGTCGGGAATGCGTTCCTGCACGCTGATCAGGCCGAGACGGGCGACGTTGGCTTCCTCGAACCGGCTGAGATCGGACGCTGGCCTGGGCGTGACCCGGTGCTGGTCCGTGCGTGTCGGGGCTGCGCTTGTTGCTTTGCGTGCCACTCGTCCTCCTGTCTTGAGGACCGATGATACCCGCTTGGAGCGGCACGCACTGAACGCCAGCCGGCGTGGCCCTGCACGAGACAGCTGAACTATCGGACTACTCAGGCGATTGGAACTGCTCAGTCTGCCTGGCAGGGTATCGGACTACTCAGGCGATCCGCGTGGGGGACCTATCGGACAACTCAGGCGGTTGACGCGCCCAGGTCAGGAAAATTGCCGATCTGGACGTCATCCCTGCACATGAAACCAGATTGGAGTGAGGGTATCGGACTACTCAGGCGATTGAGCCCCTCAACTATCGGACTACTCAGGCGATCCGGCGATCTCACTGTCGGACTACTCAGGCGATCTGCCAGATATTAGTATCGGACTACTCAGGCGATTGAGCCCCTGAACTATCGGACTACTCGGGCGATCCGGCGAACTCACTGTCGGACTACTCAGGCGATTGAGCCCCTGAACTATCGGACTACTCAGGCGATTTGGCCCCCGAACTATCGGACTACTCAGGCGATTTGGAGCCGGAAACACCGTGCTGGACGCCAAACAATTTTCCGCTTGATGATGATCATTCAATCTTTTAAAAGATCTTTTTTCAAAAAGAAAAATCAACAATCAGAGAGGGACGAACGCGCTGGAGCCCTGGAGTCGGTGAAGCGAGCCCTCAACGAGATCATGGGGGCACTCCTGTTCCCCATGACTCCATTGCACCGGACCTTCCTCTGTCGCACTGCCCGGCTGCCCCGCGCCGGGAGGGACTCCCCCAGGGCCGCGCGACCCGCTTCGCTGAGATGATCGCCGTGGGCCCGTGTGTTCATCTCCGGAGCTCTTACGCTATTCAGGCTGGTCAGCCGCAGCCGCGCCCATCTCTGGCTTCGCAGGCCTTCGATCACGTCAGGTCAGTCGTCCGCGTGCTGGTCGCAGTGCTGAGGAACCTGGCGAAAGCGTCTGACGGACCTGTGGGCGTCCGCGGGACACACCGGCAGGCAGGCGGCGTGAGGACGACTCTCAGCTGCACCGTGAAGCTCGTGCACCAGGTCGGGTGGCCCCGGGTACCTGGGCACCCAGAGGAGGCAGCTCCACGGCCCGCAGAGGCTGCCGGAGAAGCTGTGATCTGGAAGCGGTGGAGCGTGACGGTACGTACGGATGGCGCTGAACGACGAAGCACAGGGCAGGCCTTCGGTCGAGGACCGGACTATGGTGTCCAGTACCCTTTGAGCGACGAGTCCCGGATGGTCAGAATCTTCCGGTCGTAATCGCGGGCACTGGACGCGTAGACATTGACCTCCACCATGTTCCACCCACGCCGCAGGTGAAGATCGAGATTGTACTGGCTGGAGCTGGTGTACCAGAACTCCGGCTGTTCCCTTGAACTCTCACAGGCGTCCCGGTACTTCAGGGTCACTGGCCGGTCGGCGTAGATCAGGACAGAAACGGCACTCTCGCTGTATTCAGCGATCGAGGTGCTGCCTGACGTGCGTTCTTCCAGCCAGTGGGTGAGTTCCACTGAGCGGATCTCGCCTTCCTTCCGGTACGTCGCGACGAGGTCCGCCCGGGCGACGCGGGCCTGCGGGTCGCTCAGGCTGTAGGTGTCGGTTCCACACCTGGCAGCGAACAAGGGCAGGTCAGGCAGCGGCGTGAGCAGCCGCTCGTCCAGACGGGCTGGCAGCGTGAGTTGGACCAATGAGTTCTTGACGGCCACGGCCACGCCCACCGGCGTCCCGGAACTCTGGTCGTCTCCCTTCCCACTCACGTGCGCCTGAACGGTGGTGCCGGGCACCGTCCACGGTCTCCGCTGCTCACCTGTCCACGCCGATTCGTCCAGCCTGAACGTGAGGACGAATGGCGGGGGAGTCGGCGCCCCCCCACCTCCTGCCTCGGCTGGCCCCAGCACTAAGGCGGTCAGCATCACCGCCCACCTCCTGCCTCGGCCGGCTCCCTGCGTCCTGTGTGTTGCCCACCCCGCGTCTCTGTGCATCAGTGCCCTCCCGTGTGCGCCGCCCGTGACCGGTCCTGCCACCCAGGCCAGGGAGACGGAGGCGTCCTTACCGTACGGCACTGACGTCGCCCCTGTGCGTCGCGGGACTCGGCCCGCCACTCCCCCTGCTGGGTAGACACTCTCGGTCAGTCGGCGGCCTGCGACGCGCTGCCCGGCCGGAGAGGTAGGTCCGCGAGTCCCTCGACGCGCACGGTGACGGCGCGGCCCCGCCGCGTGACCTGCCCCCGCACGATGAGTGCCCGGGCGTCGCGCAGCAGGATCCGGTGGGCGTCCCACAGGTCCGGGCTGATGATCGCTTGCACGCGGCCGGTCGCGTCCTCCAGTACGTAGAACGCGAAGCCGTTGGCGGTGGGGGGCCGCTGCCGCGCCGTGATGACCCCGGCCGCCCAGACGGTCGCGCCGTGCCGCAAACTGGCCAGGGTCTCGCAGCCCAGGTCGCGGAGTCGGGCGCGGTGCGCGTCCAGGGGGTGGCGTCCGGTCGGGGTCGTGCCGGTCAGATCTGTGTCCAGCGCGGCCTGCACGTCGAGCGGCAGCTCCGGCATCTCCGGCGGGATGACCTGCGGTGCGAGCAGCGCCCGCGTCCCTGCTGCCCGGGCGTGGGCGACCGTCTGGAGCACGAAGTACGCCTCACGCCGGTTGCGGTGCCGGTCGACCGCGTCGAAGGCGCCCGCCTTCACCAGGGCGTCCAGCGCGTCCCGGTTCAGTTCGACCCGGTCGTAGAAGTCCTCGGCGCCCAGGAATTTGCCGTTCGTCAGGCGTTCCCGCACGATCTGCCGCGCCGCGTCCGCACCGACGCCCTTCACGGCAGTCAGGGGGACCCGGACCAGCTGCGCCGTTTCGGCCCGGTACGACACACCTGAGCGGTTCACGCACGCGCCGGAGAGCCGAACCCCCCGCCGCGCGGCTTCTCCGGCGATGGTGCTGGCGGGCCACATGCCGGGCGCCTCGGTCAGGAACGCCGCGAAGTACGCGGCCGGGTGGTGACGGCGCAGGTAGGCACTCGCGTAACTGTGCTGCGCGAACGCGTGCGCGTGGGACTCCGCAAAGCCGTAGCCCCGGAAGGCGGCACACTGCTCGAACACCGCCTCCGCCTCCCAGGGAAAGGCCCCGACGGTCGCGGCTGCGCCGTCCAGAAAGGACTGACGAAGGGCCGCCCGTTCGTCCTCGTCCTCCACCTTGCTCAGGCGACTCCGGAAGCGGTCCGCGGCCGGCCAGTCCATCCCGGCGTACTGCACGGCGAGGCGCAGGATCTGCTCCTGAAACATCAACGTCCCGTGCGTGGCGGCCAGGATGGAGTTCAGGGGCTCAGGCATCTCTGGGACGGGTTCCTCGCCCCGGGCGCGTCGGACGTACGGGTGCACGGTGCCACTTTGAATGGGTCCAGGGCGGATCAAGGCGATCTGGTGGGCGAGTTGCGTCATGTCCTTCGGTTGCAGTCGGGCCGTCATCTGCACCTGCGCCGGGGACTCGATCTGAAACAGGGCCATGGTGTCCCCGGCGCTGATCTCCCGCCAGACGCCGGGGTCATCCGGCAGCTGGCCGTACTCGACCCACTCGCCGGTCAGCCGCAGCACCTCCTCGCGGGCGCGCTCGAGGGCCGCGAGCATCCGCAGGCCCAGGAGATCGAGTTTGATCAGCCCGAGGCGCTCGACGTCGTCCTTGTTGAACGTCAGCATGCGGATCCCGCCACTGGACCGCGTGAGCGGACTGAAGTGGGTCAGGGCCTCACTGCTGAGCACCACGCCCCCGGAGTGCGGCGCCAGATGCCGAGTGAACCGGGCTTCGACCTGTTCGAGCAGCGTCAGGAGGGCCTGCTTGACCGGCGCGTCCCCCAGGACCTCCGTGAAGACCGCTTCCGCGTCCCGCGCCTGGTGGGGCCGCAGGTGCCCGTAATCGCGCCCCAGGGACCGGCTGAGCCGGTCGCGCAGTTCAGGCGGCAGGCCCAGCGCCCGCCCGAGATCCTGAAGGGCACTCTTGAGGCGGTACGTGACGCGGTTGGCGACCATCGCCTCCCCGGTGCCGGTCAGGCCCCAGCGCTCCTCCACCCAGGCGAGCACCTGATCCCGCCGGGAACTGGCGATGTCGATGTCCACGTCCGGCATGCTGGTGCGCCCGGTGTGCAGGAAGCGCTCGAACAACAGGTGGTGCGCCAGCGGGTCACTCAGCGTGATGCCCAGCACGAAGCACAGCACGCTTCCCGCGGCGCTCCCGCGTCCCGCCGCGAGGATCCCGTGCGCGCGGCAGTAATCGGTCACCTCGGCGGCCGTCAGGAAGAACCCGGCCAGGTCGAGCTCGGTGACGGTGGCGAGTTCGGCCCGCACCCTCTCCAGCGCGGCCGCGCGCTGATCGGGCCGGTAGCGCGCCGGCAGGTCCCGGAAGATGCGCTCCTCCAGCGCCTCCTGCGCAGTCTGGAAGGGCCGGACGGTCGGTTCCGGCACGCTGAGCCGCTCCGGCAGGAGCTGGAAAGCGCAGCTGCGGGTCAGGGTCTGCGCGTTCAGCAGCGCGTCCCCGAACGGCAGGAGGGCCGCCCAGCTGTCCGGCGTCCCCACGTGCCGGGCGGTGTTGCGGGGGCGCTCGGCGTGCGGGGTCTGCACGTCGATGCCCAGTCGCGCGCAGGTCAGCGCGTCCAGCAGCGGGTACTCGTCCGGGGTGGCCATGCTGACCTCCGGCGCGGCCACGACCGGAAGGTCCAGGTCCCGCGCCAGACCGCGCAGGTAGTCCAGGCGGCGGCGTTCGTTCGGGGCCTGCCCGTGAAAGAGCTGGACGTACAGCGCGGACGGGAAGATCGCCCGGAGCAGCCGCAGGTACGTCGCGGCCCGCGCCAGGTCCCGCTGCTCCCCGAGCGCGGTCGGGAAGCCCGCCCTGCCTCCGGTCAGGCACACGAGGTGCTCCTGCACGCCGCCGCCTGCCTCGCGCAGCACGTCCAGCGGCAGGCCGTCCGGATGGCTGAGATTCACGGCGGTGATCAGTTCGCACAGGGTCGTGTAGCCCGCCCGCGTGCGGGCCAGGAGCACCACGGGGAACATCTGGGTGGGCGTGGACGCCCGCGGTGGACTGGGGAACAGGACGGGCAGGGTCACGCCGGTCACGGCCTGCAGACCCTGCGCCTGGGCCTCGTCGCACAGTTCCACGGCCCCGGCCACGCTGCACCAGTCCGCCAGGCCCACGGCCGTGAAGCCGGCCGCCTTCGCCGTCTGCACGAGGCGCCGGGGACTGACCGTGCTGCGCCCCTCACTGAAGAACGACTGGCACGCCAGGAGGGCCGTCAGGGTGCGGGGCGTGGTCATCGCGCCCCAGGACGCGCGCTCAGGCGCTGGCGCCGCTCAGGCGGGCGGACGGCGGGCCGCGGGGGGAACGCAGCGGGGTCCGTGAGACTGCGGGCGCGCGGCGTCACGCGCCAGGTTCCGATCAATCCTGAAGGCGTGCCAGCCACCAGCGGCCCCCCTCCCCATCCTCGCGGTGCAGTTCGGCGGTCAGGGGCCCCGCCTGCACGAGGTAGCAGGTGCGGGGCCGTTCCCCCAACCACCACCGGCCCCCGTACTGCCACTCGTCAAGCACGGCCTGCACGGGGTACACCTGACCGTGCCAGGTCAGCCGGGCGGGCCGGGCCTCCCGCACGTCGACCTGCACTTCAGTCTGGTACGCCTTCACAGCTGCTGTCCCTCGAAAAACGCCAGGACGCGCTGCACCGCCTGCTCGCGGCGCGCGGCGGGCCTGGGCGTCCACGACTGCCGGGGGGTCATCTCGCGGGCCCGGACCTGCCCGGTCACCCAGTCCACCCAGGCGTAGTGCGCGTCCGGGGCGTACGCCCAGGGGTCCAGCCACTCCACTCGCACCAGCGCCTCCGGGAAGCGGGTCAGGACGGTCGTGGTGACCTCCAGTTCGGCAACGCCCGCCCAGAGGCCCACCATGCGGGCAGGCTGCGCGATCCCGCCGAGCTGCGCGGTCAGCCGGTCGATGCCCAGGGCCAGCGCGCCGGCGTCCTGGAGCGCAAGTCCGGCCACCCGGCCCAGCGCGTCGTCGTCGAGGGGCCACTTCAGCTGACGGGTGGCCGAGAGGCGGCCGCCGAGGGTGTCCGCATGAACGGTGAGGGTGGCGGCCAGGCGGCCCCGGAGTTCGGTGATCAGGCCGGGCATCAGGTCGCGCAGGGCGGCGTCCACCTGCGCCGGTTCAGTCAGGGGCAGGTCGAACCCGAGGGAGGCTTCGAGCACCTGGCCGGGGCGGTATGCCTCCACGGCGGTGAGGCGCTCGCCTTTCAGGAAGCGGTTCAGGCGCCTGCCGACGTCGACGCCTAGGAAGGCTTCGCGCTGCGCCGCGCTCCATGCCATCAGCCCGCCCAGGTCGCGCAGACCCAGGAAATGCAGGTGCTCCAGGGTCGCCCGGGGGACGCCCAGCGCGGTGAGGTGCGCCAGGGGCGTGAGCGTCAGGAAGGCCTGCTCGGCCCGGGCGCCGGACGGCACCGACCTGACCTCGCCCGCTCCGGCTCTCAGCGCGGCGAGCTGCGCGAGTTCCCGGCTGGAAGCGAGGCCCACGGGGGCGTGAAGGGCCGCGGCGAGATCACGCGCCCCGCGGGCCGACAGATTCAGGAACGCGGCGCCGCGCTCCCGGCCCTCCACCCGGTCACTGAACCGCGCGTAGAGCTGCTCGAGCAGTTCGGCCCAGACCGCCTGCGCTTCCGGGGCGGGGACGACCTCGGCGTGCAGCTCCGGGCAGCGGGAGAGCGCGGCCACCTCGCGCATGCCGGTCACGACGCCAGACTGAGCGGCCAGCGGGCAGGTCTGCGTGACCCTGCGGGCGTCATTCAGCACGGCGACCGGAACGCCCGGATGCTGACGCCGGACGTGCGCCAGCGGCCAGGGGGCGAGCAGGACGCAGGCGGTGAGGCTCGGCGTGCGTCCGTCCACGGTCAGGCCCTCCGCGTCAGGGGGCGGGGTCCGGCGAGGCCGAGCCGGGCGACCATCCGCCCCTGGATCTGCACGTCCGCGGCGGGATACGTGCGCCGCGGATGGTCGGGGTTCTCGCTGATCAGCACGACCTCATCGCCGAACACGTACACGCGTTTGAGCGTGGCCGCGTTGTCTCCTGGGATGAGGACGACGGCGACTTCACCGTCGAGCACTTCCGGCGTGGGGCGCACGAGGACGTAATCGCCGTCCATCACGCCGATGCCGGTCATGGAGTCGCCGCGCACCTGCAGCAGGAAGTCGCCGTCCTTGACGCCGAGGAGCTGGTCGAGGCTGGGGGTGACGTGATCGGGGGTCTGCTCGGCGAGGATCGGCGCGCCCGCCGCCACCAGGCCGTAGATGGGAATGCCGTCCTGAATGGCGATTCTGGCCTGCTCGGTGAGGAGCAGGCGGCCCCGGGCGCCGGTGCGTTCGATCAGCCCGAGTTCGACGAGGGCTTTGAGGTGGAAGGAGATGGTGGCTTCCGTGAGGGCGGCGGCGCGGGCGAGTTCGGCGGCGCTGGGGGGGCCGCCGCCGCGGGTGAGCTGCGCGGTCAGGCGCAGCAGGTTGAGGCGTAACTGGGTCAGGCGGGGGGGCATCAGGGTTCACTCCGAACTATCGAAGAATGCTTTGATAGTTTCGTGTATGGTGACCGATGACAGGATTTCGCGTCAAGAGCGCGGCCTCCTGGGGAGGCCTTCATGGAACGCCGCATCGAGATCCGCCTGACCCGGACCGAACAGAAGACCTACGCGGGCGGCACGGTCATCCGCACGCCCGGCCCCGACCCCCTGCGCCTCGGCGAGCTGGTCCGCCGTGACCTCGAAGCCGCCATCCACGAGCAGTACGGCGAGGACACCGAACTGACCTTCAGCGTGGCGCAGGTGGCGGACGTGCGCCTGCTCGGCTCCTTCCCAGAGAAAGCCCCGGTCGTCCGGGCCTGGGTGCAGGGCCTCCTGGCCCAGGCGCTGGAGAACCTCACCGACATCGATTCCTGAAACCTGCCCGGCGCGGCCCACCAGAGAGGCTGGAGACACGAACGGTGACGCCGGCCTCGCGTGCGTCGACGATCTGCATGAACAGGGCTGACCGGACGATCCCCTCACCCACCCGCGCGTCCGGACGTGCAGCGAAGCCGCCAAGCTGAACGCCTTCACACGAATCTGGACGTCCCTGGGTAGGCAGCTGAACCTCCCATTCGAACGGCTGGACCGCCAGGCCCCGGTGACGTTCCTGCGGGCCGCTCACGCCCGGGGTCAGGGCGTCACGGTCCCGCGGTCCCTGCCGGTGACCGCCCACCGGGGCCTCTGGCCCATCACTCCCCGCTGCCTACTCGAACTCCGGGCGACCGGATCCCTGAGCCCGGCGGCACGCCTGATCCGCCTGTTTGAGCAGGGTGGGCAGGCGGTGCGGGCCGTGCATGGTCTGAATGTGCCGGGCCGCCACCTCAGGTGTCAGGCCCGCGGCGGTCACGTAGAGGGGCCGCGCGCTCTGGCCGCGCCGGACTTCCAGTCCGGGGGCGCCCGCGAACGCCGTTTTCGCCACGCCGATCACCGGGATCTGCTCGCCGAGTGCCGCGTACAGGTGCGCGCCCAGGCCCGGCCGCCCGTCCCCGTCCAGCCAGACGTGACCGTCCACGATGATGGTGTCGAGCAGCGGGAGGACGGGACGCAGCGCCGCGAGCAGGCAGGGCAGCTCGCGCCGGTAGAACGCGCCGGGCTCATACGGCTCGACCGGCGAGACGCGCTCGAGAACGGTACGGGCAGGTTGAGCGTCGGTCCACCCGGCGAACAGCACGCACGCAGCCACAGCCTCATCGGGCCGGTAATCCACGTCCAGACACGCCTTCAGCCGTGAGGAGACGCCGGGCAGGGACGCAGGCATGTCACCCAGGATGACACGCTGCACCTGAGCGGGGGGGCGCCGCCTGCGTCCAGTCTGGGGACGTCACGCTGGCTGCCAGCGGTGTTCAGGTGCTCGCTCTGCTCGATTCAGAGGGATTGGGGGAAGCACTCAATCCCTCTGAATTCTGCTGTGAGAGGACGTCGGTGAGGCGGCGGCGGCGCGGCTCCGAGCACACTCAGGGGTGGCGATCGGGCGGCCGGTCCGTTACGGCTGACTGGCCGCCTGGGCGGCCGGGATCGGCGCTGTGGTCGGCGCCGCGGTCAGGCCGGTCCCGGCGGGGAAGAGGGTCTGCGCTCCGGGGCGGCGGGGCAGGTCGGTCAGGGTGCGGGGCCAGTCGAACGGGAGCCGTCCGGTGAAGGGACGCGCGCCGGTCAGGACGTCCGCCAGTCCGCCCGCCTCGCTGCCCGGCAGCCACGCGGCGACGAAGGCGTCCCAGCCGGGCAGGTCGTCCGTGACGATCAGCGGGCGGCCGGCGTACAGCACGACGCCCATCCGGTCGCAGCGGGCCTGCACGCGGGCGATCAGGTCGCGCTGGGCGCTGGTCAGGGTCAGCTGGGCGCGGTCGCCCATGCCCTCGGCGTAGGGGTCCTCGGCCAGCACGACCAGCCCGGTGGGGAAGCGGGTCTCTGCCCGGGCGTCCGGGTCGAAGGTCACGTCCAGGCCGCGCCCGCGCAGCCCGGCGAGCAGGGTGGTGCCGGGCGTGGTGGGGCCGGGGGCGCCCATCCAGCTGACGGTCCAGCCGCCGCACTGCAGGCCGATGTCGTCGGCGGCCTCCCCGGCGACGAGCAGCGGCGCGCCGCCCAGGGGAAACACCCCACAGTCCTTGAGCAGCACGGCGGAGCGGGCGGCGGCCTCGCGGGCCAGCGCGCGGTGCGCGGCGCAGCCCACCACGTCCAGCGTGGGGTCGGTGTGCGGCCTCTCGAAGAGGCCCAGGGTGTGCTTGACGCTCAGGATGCGCCGCGCGGCGTCGTCGATGCGGGCCTGCGGCACCTCGCCCGCCTGCACGGCGCGGCGCAGGGACGCGATGAAGCGCTCGTAGTCGAAGGGCACCATGACCATGTCCACGCCCGCGTTGATGGAGGTCCGCACCGCCTCGTCGAAGTCGGCGGCGACCTGCTGCACGCCCTCCCAGTCGGACACCACGAAGCCCGCGAAGCCCAGTTCGCCCTTCAGGACGTCCGTGATCAGGTACCGGTGCGCGTGCAGTTTCAGGCCCTGCCAGGAACTGTAGGACACCATGACGTTCAGCGCCCCAGCCTCGAGGGCCGCGCGGTAGGGCGGGAGGTGCACGGCGCGCAGGGTGGCCTCGTCGATGGTGGCGTCGCCCTGGTCGATCTGCCACGCGCCCCGGTCGAGCAGGGTCACGAAGTCCTCGCCCATCTGCGCGATGGCCAGCGTGCGGTCCTGGTCGGGGTCGGTCATGCGGGCACGCTTGCCGCTGCCCCAGTCGGTCGCGCCGTCCGCGACGAAATGCTTGACCGATGGCAGCACGGCGGTCGGGCTGTTCCAGCCCTCGCCTTTCAGGCCCTCGACGAGCGCGGCGGCCAGGCGGCCCACCAGCGCCGGGTCCTGCGCGTACCCCTCGTAGCTGCGGCCCCAGCGGAAGTCCTGCGGGACGCTGACGGCGGGCGCGAAGGCCCAGCGGACGTTCGTGGCGGCCGCCTCCAGCGCCGTGGCGCGCCCGATGCGCCGCACGAGGTCCGGGTCAGCGGCGGCGCCCAGGCCGATGTTGTGCGGGAAGATGGTCGCGCCGACCACGTTGTTGTGCCCGTGCACGGCGTCCGAGCCGTACAGCAGCGGAATCTTCAGGCGTGACGCCTGCGCCTCGTCGATGAGGGCGGTGACCATGTCCCGCCACGCCTGTGGGGTGTTGGGGTCGGGGTTGCCGCCGCCACCACTCAGGACGGAGCCCAGGCCCAGGCGGGCCACGTCGCCGGGGCGGACGCTGTTCTTCTCGGGCTGGGTCATCTGGCCGATCTTCTCGTCCAGGGTCATGCGGTTCAGGAGGTCGTCGACGAACGGGTGGGTCATGGGGGGCACGTCCTTACGGGAGGGGCAGAGGGGTCAGGCGCTCGGTGCGGCGGCCAGGGGAGCGCGCGGCGCTTCGGGATTCAGTGCCGGGTCGTTCAGGGCGGGGTCGTGCAGGACGCAGCGGGACTGGTGGCCGGGGCCGACGTCGTACAGGCGGGGCAGCGCGGCGCGGCACTCGGCGCGGGCGTGCTCGCAGCGCGGCTCGAAGGGACAGCCGGGCGGGAGGTTCGAGAGGTCCGGCACCTCGCCGCGCGCGCCGCTCCACGCGCCCTGCGGGTGCTCCGGGTCGGGCGCGGCGCGGCGCAGCAGCTGCGTGTACGGCATGCGCGGCCGGCTGATGACCGCCTCGGCCGGGCCGATCTCGACGACGTGCCCGGCGTACAGCACGGCCACGCGGTCACTGACGTAGCGCGCGCCCGCCAGGTCGTGCGTGATGAACAGCATGGACAGGCCCTCGCTGCCTCGCAGGTCGAGCAGCAGGTTCATGATGTCCAGCCGGATGGACACGTCCAGTGCGGAGGTGGGTTCGTCCGCGAGCAGCACGGTGGGCCGCGCGGCCAGCGCGCGGGCGATCACCACGCGCTGCCGCTGACCGCCGCTCAGTTCATGGGGGCGCTTGGCGGCGTACTCGGCACCCGGGGACAGCCCCACGCGGTCCAGGAGCGCCGCGACGCGGGCGCGGGGGGCGACGGCCGCGCCGCGCGCCCCGCCGTGGATCTGCAGGGGGCGGCCCACGATGTACCCCACGGTGTGCAGCGGGTTCAGGCTGGAGAACGGATCCTGGAAGATCATCTGCACCTGCCCCCGGAAGGCGCGCAGGGCGCGGCCACCCAGGCGGGCGGGAACCGGCTGGCCGTTCAGGCGGATCTCGCCCCGGGTGGGCTCGTGCAGCCGCGAGAGCAGCCGCGCGACAGTGCTCTTGCCGCTGCCGGACTCGCCGACCAGCCCCAGCACCTCGCCGCGGCGCAGCGTCAGGGTCAGGTCGTTCACGGCCACGACGCTGCGGCCCGAGCGGCCCACCGGGAACACCTTGGTCAGGCCGCGCAGTTCCAGGGCGGGCGGGTCGTGATCGGCGGGGTCAGTCGGCGGCATCGGCGGTCTCCTGCGGGGCGGGGCGGGCGTCCGGGGCGTGCAGGAAGCACGCGACGCGGTGCCCGGGGCGGACGGTCACGCTGGCCGGGGCCTGCACGTCACAGGTGCCCGGCATGCGACTGGGGCAGCGGTCGTGGAAGGGGCAGCCGGTCAGGTCGGCGCTCAGCGGCGGGGGGCGGCCCGGGATGCCGCTGCGGCGCTCGCGCGGGCCGTCCAGCGGCGGGAAGGCGTGCATGAGCCGCTCGGTGTACGGGTGCAGCGGCCGGGCGTACAGGTCGGCGGCGGGGGCCTCCTCGACGATCTCCCCGGCGTACATGATGGCGATGCGGTCACTCATCTCGACAAGCAGGGACAGGTCGTGCGTGATGAACACCACCGCGATGCCCAGGCGGCGCCGGGCGGCGTCGATCTCCTGGAGGATCTGGCGCTGCACGACCACGTCCAGCGCGGTGGTGGGTTCGTCCATGACGACCAGTTTCGGTTCGAGCGCCAGGGCGATGGCGATCACCACGCGCTGCTTCATGCCGCCCGACAGCTGGTGCGGGTAGGCGCTCAGGTAGTCGGCACGCAGCCCGACCAGGTCGAACAGTTCGCGCGCGCGGGCCTCCAGCGTGGCCGGGTCGGTCACGCCGTGGGCCTGCATGGCGTCGAAGATCTGTTCGCGCACGCGCAGCACGGGGTTCAGGACGTTCATGCTGGCCTGGAACACCACCGAGTAGTCCCGCCAGCGCACGCGCCGCAGCTCGGCGTCACTCAGGGCCAGCAGGTCCTGCCCATTCAGGCGGGACTGCCCGCTGAAGACCTCGCCGGGCGGGGCGAGCAGGCGGGTCGCGGCGAACGCCAGGGTGGACTTCCCGCAGCCGGACTCGCCGGCCAGGCCCACGAACTCGCCCGGCGCGACCCGCAGGCTCACGTCCCGCACGGCCCGCACGCGCGCGCCCTGCGGCGTGACGTACCCGGCGTTCAGGTGCGACACAGCCAGCAGCGCCCCGTCCGGGGCATTCCCGGTCACGGCGGCCTGGGGCGGGGTGCGGCGCGTCCGGCGGCGCCCGGCGGTCTGGGTCAGGCGGGGGTTGGTGATCTCGTCGATGCCGAAGTTCACCAGGGCGAAGGCGGTGCCCAGCAGCGCGATCAGCAGGCCCGGCGCGGCGATCCACCACCACGCGCCCTGCAGCAGCGCCCCGCGTGCCTGCGCCCAGTACAGCATGGTGCCCCAGGTGACCTGCGACACGTCGCCCATGCCCAGGAACGCCAGGCCCGCCTCGGACAGCGCCGCGTACAGCGCCGTGCTGAAGAAGCTCGCGGCGATCAGCCCGGCGAGGTTCGGGAGCATCTCCACGAAGATGATCCGCGCGGGGCCCTCCCCGGACGCGATGGCGGCCGCCACGAAGTCCCGCCCGCGCACGGTCAGCGCCTGCGCGCGCAGCACTCGCGCGCCCCACGCCCAGCCGGTCAGGGCGATCACCACGATGACCGACCACACGCCCCCGCCGCGCAGGAACGCGCTGGCGATGATCAGCAGCGGCAGGCCCGGCAGCACCAGGAACACGTTCAGCAGCACGTTGATGGCCTCGTCGGTGCGCCCGCCGAAGTACGCGGCGCTCAGGCCCAGCGCCGTGCCGATCAGCGTGGCGACCAGTCCGGCCGTGAAGCCGATCAGCAGGGTCAGGCGCGCGCCGTACAGCAGCTGCGCCCAGATGTCCTGCCCCAGCGCGGTGGTGCCCAGCGGGTGCGCGGCCTGCGGGGGCAGCCACGTCCCGAAGTCCTGCGCGGTGGGCGAGTACGGCGTGAGCAGCGGCGCGCCCAGCGCCATGAGCAGCATGACCGTCAGGATGCCCAGTCCGGCGGCGGCGCGTGGAGAGCGGCGCAGGAAGGCCAGCACTTTCAGGAAGGCCAGCGCCTTCACGCGGCCCGCCCGTCGCGCACGCGCGGGTCGAGGATCACGTACAGAGCGTCCACGATGAAGTTCGCGATCAAGACCGCCAGCGCGATGAACAGGAAGATCGCCTGCATCAGTGGGTAGTCCAGGGTGGTCACGGCGCCGTACAGCTGCAGGCCCAGGCCCGGGTACGAGAACACCGTCTCGGTGAGGATGCTGCCGCCCACCACGAAGCCCAGCGCCATGCCGAACGCCGTGAAGCTGGGCAGCAGCGCGTTGCGCAGCACGTAGCGGTTCAGCAGCCGCCCCTCGCTCAGGCCCTTGGCGCGCGCGAACGCCACGTAGTCCTCGCCGAGGACGCCCATCACGTTGTTGCGCATGGTGATCAGCCAGCCGCCGGCGGCCGTGACCACGATGGTCAGGGCGGGCAGCGCGGCGTGCCGCAGCAGGCTCGTCCACCACTCGGCGCTGCCCGCCGTCAGGAACGGGTCGAGGCTGCCGCTCAGCGGGAACGTGCCGGTGCGGAAGGCCAGCAGGTACAGCAGCAGCAGCGCGAACCAGAAGTACGGCATGGCGTTCAGGAACAGTGCCAGCGGCGCCAGCGCGTCGGCCAGGAAACGCCCGCGCCGCCACGCGCTGTACAGGCCCAGCGCGCTGCCGATCAGGAACGCCAGCACGGTGCAGACGCCCACCAGCCCGATCGTCCAGGGCGCGGCCTGCCCCACGATGTCCATGACCGGCGTGGGGAACTGCCCGATGGACCGCCCGAAGTCGCCGCGCAGCAGCTGTCCCAGGTAGTGCAGGTACTGCGTCACCAGGCTGCCCTGGTCGTTCAGGCCGTACGCGATCTTCAGGGCGTCCACGGCCGCCGGGTCGAGTTTCCCCTGGTACCTGGCGAGCATCGCGCCGATGGGATCGCCGGGCACCAGGCGCGGCAGGATGAAGTTCAGGGTGACGGCTGCCCACAGGGTCAGCAGCAGGATCAGGAATTTACGCAGCAGGTAGGGCACGCGGGCGGTCCTCCGGGGTGCGGGACGAGGCGCGCCCGGCCCCCTGCTCCGGGAGGTGGGGGCGCGCCTGGACGGGCGTTACTTGGGTTTGACGTTCAGGTACATCAGGCGCGCGCCGGGCGTGTCGTCGGCGGTGCCCGCGTTGTACGGGTTCTGCGCGGTGGGGAAGCCCGTGAAGCGCGACGTGTTGTAGTTCGAGAATTCCGAGCGGTCGGTCAGGGGCAGCCAGGGCAGGTCGGTCATGAGGGCCTTGACGACCGTGGCCATGGCCTTCTTCTGCGTGGCGGGGTCACTGGTCGCCTGGAAGGTCTCCAGCGCGGCCGTCACGGCGGGGTTGGTGTAGCGCGAGAGGTTCGACGCGGCCGTCTTGCCGACCGGGGCGCTGTACTCGGGCGCGAAGCTCTGGTTGAACAGGTAGTACGGGGTGGGCCCGCCGCCCCAGCCCCAGCTGATGCCCAGGTCGTACGTGCCGGTCTGCAGGCCCCCGGCGTAGCTGCTCCAGGCCTGCTGGTCGATCTGGGTGGTCACGCCGACCTTCTTCAGGTCCTCGCTGATGACCTGCGCCATGGTGATGAAGTCCGTCCAGCCCGCGCCGACCAGGATCTTGAACGGCGGGAGGGGCGTGCCGTCCTTGCCGAGCCGCGCGCCCTGCGCGTTCTTGCGGTACCCGGCGCGGGTGAGGGCGGCGTCGGCGGCGCTGACACTGTACTTCAGGGTGGGCGTCCCGGCCGGGAGCCACTGCGCCTGCTGGCCGGGGATCACGCCGCTGCTGTGCGCGGGTTTGGCTACGCCGGCGTACGCCTTCTGGGCGACGTTGGCGGTGTTCACCGCCTGGGCCAGTGCGCGGCGGAAGGCGGGATCGTTGAAGGGGGCCTTGGCGGTGTTGAAGTACAGGTAGTTGTCGCCGGTGACGGGCCACCAGAACTGATTGTTGGGCCCCTTCTTCTGATAGCCGTTCACGGGGTCGGCCTGCCCGACGTAACCGTAGTCGGCCTCGCCCTTCAGGAGTTTCAGCAGGGCGGCGTCGTTGCTGTTGGTGGACACCCACACGACCGCGTCGATGTACGGCTGGCCTTTCATCCAGTAGGTGGGGTTTTTCAGGACGCGCAGCGCCTGCTGGCTGTACGTGTCGAACGTGAACGGGCCGGTGCCGACGGGCCGGGCGTTCGCTTCGGTCAGGGGCGCGCTGATCTTGCTCCAGATGTGCTCGGGGACGATCATCTGCCCGGCCACGTACGGGAAGATGGTGGTGTTGGCCCTGGTGAAGGTCAGCACCAGCGTGGTGTCGTTGGTGGCTCTGGCGCCGCTCAGGCCGTTTTTCCAGATGGCGGAGGTGTCCAGCGCGGGGTTCTGCTTGAGGTAGTTGAAGGTGAAGGCCGCGTCGCGGGCGCTGAAGGTCTGCCCGTCATGCCATTTCACGCCGGGGCGGGTGGTGACGGTCAGGGTCCTGTTGTCCTTGCTCCAGACGTACTTGGTGCCCAGCACGGGCGTGACCTTGCCGTTCAGGGTGTTCACGTAGAACAGCGACTCGTAGATGGCGCTGTTGGTGGGCAGCAGGTGCTGGTCGCCGGGCGCGAAGGGGTTGAAGTTCTGCGCGCCCCACTGGGTCGGGCGCACGACCGTGAACACGTGCCTGGGCTGCTGCGCCAGGGCGGTGGCGCTCAGGGTGGCGGCCAGGAGGGCGGTCAGGGTCAGCTTGTTCATCGGGATGTCCTTTCGGAACCAGGGCGGGTTCCGGCGCGCTGGGGGCGGGGCGGCGGGATCGGCGCGCGGTCCGGTCAAGCCGGGGAGGCGCGGGCGGGCTGATGCAGGGTGGAGTCCCCGAAGAACTGTTCGGTGACGAGTCCGGCGGCGCCGCGCGCCCAGGCGTCGTCGCCCCAGGGCTCGATCAGGACGGGCAGGGTGCCTGGCCCCGCGGCGTGCAGGTGGCGGTCTAGGGCGCGGCGCAGGGGCGTGAACAGGGTGTCGCCCAGGCGGACGCCCTCGCCGCCCACGATGATCAGGTCCGGGTCGAGCAGGTTCGCGGTCTGCGCCAGGGCGCGGCCCAGCCGCTCGCCGGCGGCGGCGGTGATGGCCTGCGCGGCCGGGTCGTGGGGGAGCTGCCGGGCGAAGCTGGCGGCGTCGGGCAGGGCGCGGCCCGCTTCGGCCAGCTGGCGCAGCAGGCTGGGTTCGGAGGCGTACGCTTCCAGGCACCCGAGCTTGCCGCATTCGCAGGGGCGGCCGCCGGGTTCGGAGAGCAGGTGGCCGAGTTCCCCGGCGCCGCCGCGGCCGCCGCGGTACAGTTCGCCGTTCAGGATCAGCCCGGCGCCGATGCCGCGCCCGAGGGTGACGACCAGGAAGTCGCGGGCGTGCTTGCCGCGCCCGACGAGGCGTTCGGCGGTGGCGAAGGCGTTGACGTCGTTGTCCGCCCAGACGGGGACGCCGGTCGCCTGGCTGATCAGGTCGGTGATGGGCACGTCCCGCCAGCCCAGGCGGTAGGAGGTCAGGCAGGTGCCGTGCGGGCCGATGGTGCCGGGCAGGCCCAGGCCCACGCCGCCCAGGCGCTCGCGGGGCAGCCCGGCGCCGCCGAGCAGCGCGGCGGTGGCCTGGGCGGCGGCGGCGGTGACGCTGGCGGGCGTGTGATCGCTGTACGTGACGGTCAGGGTGGCGAGGACCTGCAGGGACAGGTCGGTCAGGACGGCTTCCAGGCCGGACTCCATGATTTTCAGGCCCACGGCGAAGTGGCCGGCGTAGTTGACGTCCAGCGGGATGGCGCGGCCGCGGCCGGTGTGGTGGTCGCGTTCGATGAGCAGATCCTCTTCGAGCAGGTCGGCGGTGACGAAGGACACGGCGGCGGGACTGAGCTGGGTGCGCTCGGACAGTTGCGAGCGGCTGAGTGGACCGCACCGGCGCAGTTCATTCAGCACCAGAGCGCGGTGAATGACGCGGGCGGCCCGCTGATCGACCTTCTGCGATCGCATCTCACTCCTTTACTTAATTAATTGAACGACTCGTTCACGATAGGTACTCCCACCATCCCTGTCAAGCGCCCGGCGACCCTCCCAGTCTTCTCGGGACCGCCCCGCTGGCGACCGGCCCACCGGCGGCCCGACCCGCACCAGGACCCCCACCGGCCGGGATTCCACGCCAGCCCGGCCCAGGACCAGGGCCGCCCCGGCCCCCCCCGCGCCAGCAGGGGACCGCAGGCGGCCCACGGACGACCCGCCACTCAGGCGGGGTCCGGATCACCCGCCTGATGCGCGCGCGCCGCCTGCCGCGCCAGGCGCCCGACGGTCAGGCCCTGCACGACGATGCTGAACACCACCACCACGTACGTCATCACCAGAAACAGGTCCCGGGCCGGACCAGCCGGGACGGTGAAGGCCAGCGCCACACTGATCGCGCCGCGCAGGCCGCCCCACACCATCAGGCGGCGCGTGACCGGCGGGAAGTCCGTGCCGCGCCGGAGCAGCAGGTACGGTCCCTGCACGCTGAGCACCCGGGCGAGCAGCACCAGCGGGATGGCCAGCAGGCCCGCCAGCAGCGCCTGCCCGCTGAAGGTCACGGCCACGATCTCCAGGGCCAGCAGCGCGAACAGCGCGATGTTCAGCAGTTCGTCCAGCAGGTGCCAGACACTGTCGAACCGCTCGCGGCTGGACAGCGCCCCGGGCCGCCGGTCCGTCAGCGACCCGACCAGCAGCCCCGCCGCGACCGCCGCGAGCGGCGCCGAGACGTGCAGGTGCGCGGCCAGCGCCGTGCAGACCAGCACCAGCCCCAGCGTGATCAGCACCTCGGTCACGAAGTCGTTCACGGCCCGCAGCGCGAGGTACCCCAGCAGCCCCAGCAGGCCGCCCAGCAGCAGTCCCCCAGCGGCCTCCTGCACGAAGAACACGCTGACGTCCACCCAGTCGGGTGACGCCTGACCGTGCCCGGCGCCCGCCAGGGTGGCCAGTACCGCGAACGCCACGACGCCCACCCCGTCATTGAACAGGCTCTCGCCCGCCACGAGCGTCTCGATGCGTTTGGGCACCCGCGCCTGCTTGAGCATGCCCAGCACGGCCACCGGATCGGTGGGGCTGATCAGCGCGCCGAACAGCAGACACAGCACCAGCGGCACGCTGAGGCCCAGCGCGCCCAGCAGCGCGAACGTGCCCAGTCCCACCAGCGCGATCGACAGGGCCGTACTCAGCAGCGCGAACGCCAGCACCGGCCCCCGCAGCGCCCACAGCGCGTGCGAGTTCACGCCGAGCGCCCCGGCGAACAGCAGGAACGACAGCACGCCCTGAAACACGAACTCGTCGAACTCCACGCTGCGCACCGCCTCCACCGTCGCCAGCGCCGCCGGCACCCCCGCCCCCGCCAGCAGGAGCAGCAGCAGGCTGACCAGCAGCCCGCCCACCGTCACGCCGATACTGGCGGGCAGTTTCAGGAACCGGGCGTTCACGAACGCCAGCGCGGCCGTCAGCGCCACCAGCACTGCACTCAGGTCCAGCAGGCTCACATGACCCCCAGGCGGTACGCCGCGAAGTACAGGCCCACGGCGAGCAGCACCGTCACCAGCGTGATCGGCGTCGCGTACCGCATGAAGCCCCCGAAACGGATCGGGTGCCCCTCACGGGCCGCGATATCCGCCACGACGATGTTCGCCGACGCGCCGATCAGGGTCAGGTTCCCGCCCAGGCACGCCCCCAGACTCAGCGCCCACCACAGCGGATCCATCCCCGCCCCCAGCGTCCCCTGCAACTCCCGCAGCACGCTGGCCATGCTGATCGTGAACGGAATGTTGTCCACGAACCCACTGATCAGCGCGCTGCCCAGCCCGATCAGCAGGATGCCGGTCCCGACGTCGCCGCCCATCGCGGCCGTCAGGGCGGTCGCCACCTGCTCGAACACGCCGGCGTGCTCCAGCGCGCCCACCACCACGAACAGCCCCATGAAGAACAGCAGCGTCGCCCACTCCACCTGCTCGAACAGCGCCACCGGATCGAGGTCCGCGATCAGCAGCAGGAACGTGCTCGTCGTCAGGGCGATCAGGCCCGCCTCCAGGCCCAGCGGGTGGCCGACCATGAACAGCACCAGCGTCACGCCGAACACCGCGAGCGCCTGCGTCATGAGTTTCCGGTTCACGTTCGGCGTGGGCGTGTCCCGCAGCGCCACCTGAAGCCGGTCCGCGGCGCCCGGACCGGTCAGGTCGCCGCGCCGCGTCATCAGCCACTGCATGAGGGCGATGCCCACCACGGTCGCGACCAGCGCGAACGGCGCGACGTTCACCAGGAAATCCCCGAAGCCCTTCCCGGCCACCGAACCGATGATGATGTTCGGCGGGTCGCCCACCAGGGTCGCCGTGCCGCCCGTGTTGCTGGCCAGGATCACCGCGATCAGGAACGGCACGGGCTTCAGGCCCAGGCGCGTGACGACCGTCACGACGACCGGCGCCATGAACAGCACGGTGGTGACGTTGTCCAGGAACGCGCTGAACACCGCCGTCAGGGCGCTGAAGATCCACAGCACCCGCACCGGTTCGCCCCGCGTGAGCAGCATCGCCCGGCGCGCCACCACGTCGAAGAAGCCGCTGCGGCTGAGCACGTTGACGATGTTCATCATGCCGAACAGCAGAAACAGCGTGTTGAAATCGATCGCGCCCCACGCCTGATCCGGCGCGAGCAACCCCAGCAGCATGACCGCGCAGGCGCCCAGCAGCGCCGCGACCGTGCGGTGGACGTACTTCTCGGCCAGGATCAGGACGTACGTCAGGATGAACAGCCCGATCGCCAGGGGCGCCTGCCACGCGGCGGGCAGGTGAATGAAGGTCCCCTCGTGCATCAGTGCCCCCTCAGCAGCAGGCCCGCCGCGAGCGCCAGGGCGCCCACCGCGGCCAGCAGCCCGAACAGCGTCAGCAGCAGGTGTCTCAGGGCCCGGCCGACCGGCTCGGGCGTCTCGTCTCGTGGTCTCTCCGTACGGTTCATCTGGCTCCTTCGTCACGGGGCGGCAGCACAACGGGGGAGACTGATCGCAGTCTCCCCCAGGTCGGTGTATGGTCACCGGCACCACCTCGTGATGTTCTCGCCGTCAGTGTACCGGGCGCGGCGCGCGCCGCGCTCTCACCGGTCCACACCGCGCCCCGGCCCCGTCACCTCACGCGCCCCCCGCAGCGGAACGCCGTCACGGTTCCTCTTCCTGCGCGCTCCAGCTGCCCCGCAGGAACGCGTGGTACCGCGCCTCCAGATCACTCCGGTCACCGGAGTTGCCCGTGTTCGCCCGCGCGTCCTCGATGGTCAGGTCCGCGTGGCGCCGCAGTTCCCGCCGCCGCGCCGGATCGGGCTCGCCCTCGGCCACGATCCGCAGCACGTCCAGCAGTCGCAGCGTCACGGCCGGACTGCCCCTGCCGTACTGGCGGATCAGGTGGAACATGCTGTCCAGCAGCCCCGCATAGGTGGTGACCGGGTAGACCAGTCGCAGCTGATGATCCCGGTACTCCACCCCGGGCGGCCAGGTGCGCCCCTGCAGGCGGCACAGCGCGTCCCCGAACCGGTCGATCACGTCGGTGGCCGTCACGGGATCGTTCACACCGGGACTGAGCGCCCGCGCGGCCACCTCCGCCAGCTGCCGGACCGTGAATTCCAGGTCCTGCCCGGCCACCCGCCTCGGCCCCAGGGTCAGTGCGGGCAGCACCCGGTCCGGCAGGTGCGGGACGCCCACCGCGACCGGCGTGTTCGGAAACACGTAGTCGCCGGGCCGCACGACGATCCGCAGGGCCACGCCCTCACGTTCCGCCGACGCGATCAGGGCGCCGGTGTCGAGCAGTTGCAGGTACCCGCTGTCCGGTGAGCGCAGCACCTCCCCACCCGCCCAGAACGCCTCGGGCGGCGCCGTGACCGCCGTGTCAGTGGACTTCTCCTGGGTGGCCCGGTCCAGCGCCCGGCGCAGGTCGTCGCGCAGCAGGTTCACGACGGCCGTCATGTTGATGCTGCGCGTCACGTGCGCCAGGAAGTACACCAGCGCGGCCACGCAGCACAGGGCGAGCCCCATGGCGACCGTGACGTTGTAGTGCGGCACGAACGGATTGTCCTCGCTGCCCTGCACGCTGCGCAGACTGAACAGCGTGAACGCGAACGTCGCGATGAACGTCCCCAGCACCGCCTGGTTGCCCCGGTCACGCGTGAAGTTGTCCAGCAGGCGTGGGCCCATGCTGCCCGCCGCGTACGACAGCGCCGCGATGGTGATGGAAAAGACCGTCCCGGCCACGCCGATGCTGCTGCTCGCCACGGCCGACAGCAGGCTGCGCGCGCCGCTCTCCCCACCCGAATACACCCACGTCAGGCCCACGGGGACACCGAACTGCTCCTCGAGTTGAATGCCGGCCCACGCCAGCAGCAGCGTGCCCAGCGTCATCACGGCCGGCAGGAACCAGAACTGCCCCGTCCACTCACTGACCCTCAGCCAGAAACGCGTCATGATCCCTCCACCGCCCCGCGCGCCGGCCAGCCCTCACGCGGCCGGGCGCGGTCCCCGCCGGACGCGTCCGTCTGATCGCGCCGCACCTGCTGCGTCGGGAGGGGCAGGTCGGTCCAGTCGCGCACCTCCAGGTTCACGCTGACCTCCGCAACGCTGTCGCCATACCCGATGCCGACGGCCAGACGCCGCCGGTCGCCCGCACCTGCATGTCCTCCACGGTGCCTTCAGGCTCACCCCTGACGATCCGATCCCCCATCCGGAAGGGCCGCGTGATCCGAATCAGCAGCCCCGCCCGCAGGTTCTGGAAGATGTCCTTGAACGCACACAGTGCCACGCCACTCACGCCCAGCGCGAACAGCAGCGGGCCGAGCAGCCCGTCGGGCAGACTGGTCAGGAGCGCCTGACATCTGGTGAGGATCGGTTCGACGTGCCAGTTCATGCGGGCACTGTAGAGGCGCGGCCCGCGCGGGCCGTGTGGCGGCACTGACGGGTTTCCCCATGATCGCCACCACAGCAGACCGGTTCACAGCCGCACGCTCACGTCGTGCGGGGGTTTGCTGCAGACCTCTGATGCGGGGCGGGCCGTGACCGCGCCGCGGGTCGGTGGCGCGCTTGCCTGGCGCGGCCGCGTGCGACATACTGCCGGGACCGCGGGCGCGGCGTTCCACCTGGAGTGACGCCCCCGACGATAACCGAATCCCGAAGTGCGCCGCCAGCGCGCCTTCCTGCGCAGTGGGCCCGCCGCCTGCTGCCGGTTGTCACGGCACCACAGAGGTGCATATGACCGCAATTCCGTTTCGTTTCAATCTGTCCCGGTACCGCCGCGAGTGGACCGCCAATCCCCGGGCGGACCTTCTCGCCGGGCTGGTCGTCGCCCTGGCGCTGATCCCGGAAGCCATCGCCTTTTCCGTCATTGCTGGCGTCGACCCGCAGGTGGGGCTGTACGCGTCGGTGATCATCGCGGTCGTCACGGCCGTGATCGGGGGGTGGCCCGGCATGATCAGTGCCGCGACCGGAGCCATGGCTCTGCTCATGACCGACCTGGTCCGGGACCACGGGCTGCCGACCTGTTCGCCGCGACGGTGCTGACGGGCGCGCTGCAGGTCGCGTTCGGCTGGGCCGGCCTGGCCCGCTCCCTGAAGTTCGTGCCGCGCAGCGTCATGGTCGGGTTCGTGAACGCCCTGGCGATCCTGATTCTCCTGGCGCAGCTGCCGCAGTTCGCCGGCGAGAACTGGCAGATGTACGCGATGGTCGGCGCCGGCGTGGCGATCATCGCGCTGCTGCCGCGCGTGTTCCGCGCGGTGCCGAGCGCGCTGGTGGCGATCGTGGTGCTCACGGTGGTGTCGGTGCGACCGGCGCGGACGTGCGCACGGTGGGGGAGATGGGGACGCTGCCGACGGCGCTGCCGTCCCTGGCCGTCCCGCCGGTTCCGCTGACCCTGGAGACGCTGGGCATCATCCTGCCGGTGGCGGCAACCCTGGCGCTGGTGGGCCTGATCGAGAGCCTGCTGACCGCGCAGCTGATCGACGAGCGGACCGGCACGTCCAGTGACAAGAACGTCGAGTCCCGCGCGCAGGGCGTCGCGAATATCATCACCGGCTGCTTCGGCGGGATGGCGGGCTGCGCGATGATCGGGCAGAGCATGATCAACGTGACCAACGGCGGCCGGGGGCGCCTGTCGACCCTGGTGGCCGGGCTGGGGCTGCTGGCGCTGATCCTGCTGCTGCAGCCTCTGCTGGTGCAGATTCCTTTGGCGGCGCTGGTCGCGGTGATGATCGTCGTGTCGGTCAGCACCTTCGACTGGGCCAGCGTCCGGACGCTGCGGGCCTCGCCGAGGGGGGAGACGGCGGTCATGCTCGCGACGGTGGGGGTCACGGTCGTCACGCACGACCTGAGCCGGGGGGTGCTGGTGGGGGTCGTGCTGAGCGCGCTGATGTTTGCCCGGACCGTGGCGCGCTCCGCGCAGGTGACGGCCACTGACGACGGGCGCGGCACCCTCACGTACCACGTGAGCGGTCCGCTGGTCTTCGTGAGTGCGCATGGGCTCCCGGAGCGGTTCGGGCCGGGGCCGGCGGCCGGGCGGGTGGTGATCGACCTGTCGGCCGCGCAGGTCTGGGACGCCTCGGCGGTCGCGGCGCTCGATCAGGTGCGGCGCGCGTTCCAGCGGCAGGGACTCCGGGTGGACCTTACCGGCCTGGACGGGTCGTCCGCCGCCCTGACGGGCCGCGCTGAACCGGACGCGCTGGGCGGACACTGACGGCCGGCGCCCCGCGCGGGCGCGGTCAGGAGGCCGGGCGGGCGGCGTCTTCGGTGCACAGCGCCGCGTTCAGGGCGGCTGCGGCCCGCGCTCCGCTGGCGGCGGCGAGCACCACCTGCTGCTCGCCGATCATGTCACCTGCGGCGTACACGCCGGGAACGCTGGTCTGGCCGGTCGCTGCGGTGACCGCCAGCAGGACGCCGGCCAGCGGCCCGTGGTCGGTGCGGGCGCAGCCGAGCTGGTCGGGCAGCCTGGAGCGCTGCGCCTGGCCGGGCGTGATGAACAGGGCGTCTCGGTCCAGGTGGGAGCCGTCCTGGAAGGTCACGGCGCGGCCGGTCCACCCGGTGACCGGCCGCTCGATGATGGGGACACCCAGGTGCGCGAGGGTGGAGCGCTGCTCGCCGGTCAGGTGGGCGGGGCCGTGGGTGAGCAGGGTCAGGTGCGGCGTCCACTGGCGCAGCAGCACGCTCCGGTGGTAGGCGAGGTTGCCGCCGCCGGGGATCAGGTCGGCGAGGTGCTGATCCCGCACTTCCCAGCCGTGGCAGTAGGGACAGTGGTGGACGGTGGTGCCCCAGCCCTCGCGCAGGCCGGGGAGGTCCGGGAGCTGGTCGGTGACGCCGGTGGCGAGCAGCAGGCGGCGCGCGTGGACGGTCTGGCCGCCGCCCAGGGTGACGGTGAAGTGCCCGGGGTGGGCTTCGGCCGTCTCGGCGGCGTCGGTGTGGAGGGTCACGGGGTAGGGGGCGAGCTGCTCGCGGGCCAGTCGGGTCAGTTCGAGCGGGGGCGTGCCGTCGCGGGTGAGCAGGCCGTGGGAGGCGTGGGCGGGGGCGTTGCGGGGGAGGCCATGGTCGAGGAGGAGGGTGTGGCGGCGGGCGCGGCCGAGGACCAGGGCGGCGTTCAGGCCGGCGCTGCCGGCGCCGATGACGATCACGTCGTACGACTGTTCTATTGATATCACATTATCAATAGAAGGGGCCTGGCGATCCGCGTCAAGCGCGCCGCTCACCATTGACCCCGCTCGCCCGTTCCGCACCGCGCCCGAAGGCCGGGCCGATCCGCGAACGCACGCGCCCGGCCAGCGGCGCACCACCGCCGTCCGAGGTCCTCAACGGAGCTCCTCACGCAGGCTTTTATCTTGACGCGAGGTCTGGAATCAGGAGTTGAAGAGCGAGCAGCGGATCAAGGGT